>LDWW01000026.1 GCA_001045525.1 Chitinispirillum alkaliphilum
TATTGGCTCCCTATTCCCCTCCTCCTCTTCCTGGGTTTGAGGAACCACCTCCAACACACGGCAAAATCGGTGAATATGTCACTGCCGACCTCATGGAAACACTCTCTATCCAGTCTGATCTGGGATTAACAAACTCTTTTTGCTGTGTGGGCCTGAAATATCAAATCAGGCTACGACAAAAATTGTTCCGGACAAAAGAGGTTTCGGTTATAAAGAGTACAGGGAAATAGTTGATACACGATACAACATCCAAAACCCACTCTCAAGAAGCGGGAGCATAAATAAGCTCCATATTGAAAGACTCAATTCCCCTGAACCGGATAACGAAAACACTGTTTGGGAGATGAGTGCACTTAAGGAGGATGAAGCAGATTACCGCCACTGTCAATTTCAACATTAAAGGAATTAATCGTTTCCTATTTCCTGAGGACAAACATCCGCTTGACAATAAAAACGACACTGTATTCGCGTCTATTCCCCTTTCGATAATTATGTTTGAGCAGAGAAGAAACATCGTGATAAGAGAACAATTCGGCGTACCAGTTACAGAGAAACCTAAAATCGTAGACGGTGATATCTGGCTCAGGGGAAGTGTCTCCTTTCTTTTGTCAAAACTAACCGATCCTGAAAGGTTTGATTATCTTTACACCTGGTTTATCTGTATGGATAATATAACGCTGCTTGAAATCGAGATTGAAGCGGGATGGGAAGAAAACAGAGATAGTCTGGAAATGGATGCACTGTTTGCTGAGTTGAGCCAATTGGGAGATTTGGACAGCGCCAAATAATCTGGCCGGATTTTGCACTCGCCCCCTTGCCTCTCAGCACAAATCAATTATATATTGTATCATTCCCTTTTATCATGTCACAATCCTTTAAGGACAACACCAATGACCATTCTTCATTCCGACCTTGACTGGAGCACGGTACAGAAGCGGCCCTGGTTGCAAAAAGAGATGCTGCCAGAAATTCAATTACTGCGAAAGCGCAGTTGTGGTTTGACAGAATCATGACCGATGCAATCACCCGTGCTCAAGCGTGGTTTTCCTGCGCAGGTGTAGGTACAGGCAATTCTCTTCTGGCAGTACAATACTATCACCCCATACTATCACCCCATACTATCACCCCATACTATCACCCCATACTATCACCCCATACTATCACCCCATACTATCACCCCATACTATCACCCCATACTATCACCCCATACTATCACCCCATACTATCACCCCATACTATCACCCCATACTATCTAATCAGGGCAGTGATGGGCAGACCAGTTTTTACCCTGCTGGAATAGATGTCAATTTTGCTGTGCCCGGCTCGGGGCGGACCAACCAGGGTAACCCTAATCGGGCAAGGCATTTAAATGAAATAAACTCAAGATGGGTAGGAAGAGAGAGAAAAAATAGTTGATTGTCACTGAAATGGAGAAAAAAGTATATGAACAGAATTTTTTTTAAAAACCTACTAATTTCAATTATGAAAATAAAAAATCTATCCTACATGCGAGGCCTTACGCTTATAACCATAACGTGTATTATACTATGTCATTGTAAACATTCTGAACAATATTCAAATAGCTGGGGGCTACATATGGAGAGGGATTATATCAAACTTTCCGACAACCAATTCTTTTCAAATCCGCTTGTTGACCGGAATAAAATTGACAGAGCGATGTTTTTTGATGATTTTACCGGAATAGTTATCGGCAGTCCTTACATGGTTAATATCGAAAGAAGATCATCTCTGCCCCTTGTCTCTTTTAACAGAAGATCTTTTGATGACAACGCAAAATTCAGCTCCAGAAGATTTTCGGTTGTTGTTACTATTGATCTGGATCGGGGATTTTTGTATTGGAACATGATGGAATATCTACCGGACAATGTCATTCTGTTCCCCATGCCGGATGATCTTAAAAGCGAAGCTCCTTCACGTCCCAAAGGATCGAGTACACAGGTCCATTCAATTGATCTCCGAGAGCGCCTGGGAGTAGAATGGCAACCATCGAATCTGCTAACCACAGTATTTCTATATGACCAGTACTCTAACCGACAACTCACAACCCTGTTTACGAAAGATCAGCCTGATTCTGAATCAATTTCCGAATTCGCCACAAATGAATTATCCCAATTGATGGATGTTAGTCCCTCGGATGTGATCCCGGTAACTCCAAAAGAGGAAAACCCTCTGCCTGAACCTTCTGAGAAGGGGCTGGTAATAACAACGGACGAGAAATTCTATTTAAATAAAAATGAACCGCTTATTATCTCTGGTTCTTTTTTAATACCTGTATTCCCTCATGAAAGAACCACTCCGGAAAATGGAGAAAGTCCAATCAGTGCCGTTATTCCACTTGCCCTAATTATTTCCGGATCGGTAGACGGGTGTTTAGGTGTTTTTCAATTACATGTTCCGGTAATTGAAACGATCATGGAGTCTGAAGATAAATCAATCGCTTCAGGTTTTTTCAGGATCAGTTTATCAGATCATATCAACATCAGTCTCTCAGAACAGAGCTATACAATCTTTGCAATGTCCAGACAATTTTTGTCTGAGCCTTTGACTATCGAAGTGATTGAAGAGAAAAATTAAATTAGAGAGATTAACTATCCCATTCCTTGTGTATGGTTTATAATTTCGGGTAATATTTTCATTCGTTCTCCGAAAAACACTCAATATTTCCAGAGCAGTAAAAGAGAGCAGTGAGGCAGGAGTTGAGGATGCAACGGTATATCAAACGATCAGGAATATTGTTTATACCTTGTATGCTATTAGAAAATAGCTGGAATACGATTTTGAAACCAGCGATCAAACTGAGAATAATAAGAGAGTAGAAGATTTAAAAAACTGGTGGGAAGCAAGCAGAGATAGTCTGGAGATGGACACGCTGTTTGCAAAGTTAAGTTATTTGGAAAGGCTTGAGAGCGAGAAGGAAGTAAATACCCGTTCCGCTTTGTTTTTCCAGATATCGGGAATGTTAACAAAGTGCCCGGACTCGGTGAAAATGCCTGCCGCCACTATGGTGTGAACATGGGGATACCAGTAAACCAGGTCTGCCGAACGTTTGAGCCGTTGCTATCATCGCCGGAACTCCACGTAAAGGTTGTTTTTGGTTGTGGATAAAAGTAGATAGTCATATTCGGAACGAACAGCTCTGGCCATAGTTCTCGCTAACTCTGTCCATCACTGAAGATCTCAAGCCGTGGCCGTAGGTTTCAATATCAGCCCTTGCTGTAAATAATCGGCAGTTTGAAAATGTGGCTATGTCAATGTCCAGAAGGGCGTATTCCCAAGCTATAGTCGTGTTCTTTCCCCTTAAAGCCCCGGGTCTGGCGCTCACTTTCCCTGCCCGCTTCATTTTTGGCTCGACATCTACAGACAACAGCGCTGTATAGACAAATGAAAACGATATATCATCCTCGCGTTTGTAGTATGCAGTGGAACTAACCAGAGCATTTTTTCCGGGGCGCTGTCCTGTTTTTTTTTCTATTGGTTTTTTACGTTGCCGCATATAATAATTGATTCATTTCCGGTTTATTTCCACCAACGTTTTGCATAAAACGCCGGATTTGCAGAATGCCTTACAGATAGTTGTTTAACACTCTTTGAAATATAAGTCTCTTGCCCTGTACCCCTCTCTTCCTCTCCCTCTCTCCCTCTCCCTCTCTTCCTCCCCCCCCCACTTCCTATCCCCCTTTCCGGGGGCCAGGGGCATCCCTACTTCCTATTCTTCCTCATCGCCAAAGCGGTCTTTATATTCTGGGTGGCTTAACATTTAATCATCTGGCCTGAGTAGCCGCGGACAGAAAACCGATTCTTAAACTCATCACCAAAAACAAAAATTCTCCTCAGGGCACCATAATTGCTTTTTTTCATCCTGAAGCAAAGCCCTCTGTGCCTTCACAATACCCTGTGCACACAAAGGAGCACAACCGGTGGATGAATTGATGTTGATTCTCGATGAAGTGAATGATTCGGTTATCATTGCAGACGAAGCTGGAAATGTAGTTTGTGTCAACAAGCCGGCAGAAGCACTTTTTGAAATTTCACCAGAGCAGGTCTGCGGAAAGCACATCAGCTCTGTCTACCCTTTTCAATACAGAGACCAGATAGACAATACCCTGCTCTTTTTGTCAAAAAACGGTAAATCACACCCGTTTCGTTTAAGTTTCACCAAAAAAGCCGGTCAGAGAGCGGTTGTGGATGTGTCTGTCAAAAAGGTTGTCAAAACAGATGGAAGGGCGGGTAGAATTGTTGTGGTTTCAAGGGATGTAACCCAAACAGATCACATTCTTCAGGAGCTAACAATCTGCAAAGAGCGTTTTGAATCCCTGATGCAACACGCTACAGAGGGGTTTTACGTTCTTAGATTCCCCGAGCCGATCCCAACTAACACTCCGGTACAAAAGCAGCTGGATCTGATCTACTCTTCGATAATAGTTGAGTGCAATGATTCCATGGCCAGAATGTACGGATTTCAGTCCCGTGATGAGATACTTGGCAAAACGCTGGAACAGATACATGGCTCGCGGCACAAACCGCAAAACATTGCTTTGATAGAAGAGGGGATAAGAAGAGATTACAGTATTCAGGCTGCGGTTTCATCCGAAATCGACCGTCAGGGAAATGTGGTGTGGTTTTCAAACAGTGTAAAGGGAGTCGTTGAGGATGGAAAAGTCACCGGTGCATGGGGCTCACAGGTTGATATCACTGAGGTGAAGAGAGCAGAAGAGAAGCTCAGGGAGAAGACCTGGCATTTGGAAAACTTCATTGAGGGAATGCATGCCGGCACATGGCAGTGGAATGTGCAGACCGGGGAACACATTACAAACCAAACCTGGGCAGAAATTCTGGGGTACAGCTCAGAAGAACTCTCTCCTGTCATTACCACCTGGAAAAACCTTATCCACCCGGGGGATTTTCTCAAAGCTCAGGATCTGCTCCAACGCCATTTTGATGGTGAAAACCCCTATTATAGATGTGAGTCGCGTATGCGTCATAAGGATGGCCATTGGATATGGGTTCTGGACATGGGTAAAGTGATGTCCCGTACACACAATGGATTACCGCTTATGATGTTTGGAACTACTACCGATATAACACAACGCAAAAATGCAGAGGAGCAGGTAAGCCGGGAAAGAGACCTGTTGAATCAGATACTGGACAGCTTACCGGGAGCTTTCTATCTCTTTGATAAAAACGGTCGTTTCATGCGCTGGAATGAATATCTTGAAACAGTAACCGGTTACAGCGGGGTCGAACTCGCTACGCTGCACCCGCTTGATCTGTTCAAAGGCAGGGACAGGGAGCTGATTGAGCAAAACATAAAGCGGGTTTTTGAAACCGGAAACACAACAGCAGAGGCAAATATGATCACTCGTCAGGGAACTGTTCTCCCTTACTTCTATTCCGGACGTTTGATCATGCTTGAGGGAAAACCCTGTCTTGTAGGTATGGGCATAGATATCAGCACCAGGAAAAAGTATGAAATTGAGCTGAAAAAGTGGCAGAGTCTGATGGAGTATGTGATTAAATACGATCCAAATGCAATTGCTGTGCTGGACAAGAACCTTCATTATAAATTCCTAAGCGACAGGTTCAGAAGAGATTACAGGGTAGAGGGAAAAGAGCTGATCGGTAAACATCACTATGAGGTTTTCCCTGACATTCCCCCAAAGTGGCGTGATATTCACGCAAGGACGTTACAGGGAGAGGTGTTGAGTGAAAAGGAGGACCGTTTTGAAAGAACCGATGGTTCAGTTGACTGGGTGAGATGGGAGAGCCGGCCGTGGTATCAGTCTGATGGAGTAATTGGTGGAATAATCCTTTACACAGAAGTAATCACAGAGCGAAAAAGGGTACAGGAGAGATTAAAGTCTTCCTTAAAGGAGAAAGAGACGCTTTTGCAGGAGGTGTATCACAGGACAAAAAACAATATGCAGCTGATATCCTCCTTTCTGGAGCTTCAGGCCGCCACAGTCGAAGATGAAAATGTTACCAGAATTGTTAATGACAGCAATGTCCGGATAAGAACAATGGCTCTTGCACACGAGAAGCTCTATAAAAGCAAGAGTCTCTCATCTATCAACCTGGCTGATTACATCAGAGATCTTGTTGATTTAATAATAATGGTGAGTAATATCAAAAAGAAAATTACCATTGAATATGATCTGGACAAAACAGAGACTCTTATCGACATCGCCATTCCATGTGGTCTGATTATTGGCGAACTTGTTTCCAACAGTTTCAAGCACGCCTTTTCAGAGCGAGTGCAGGGGCACATAGCAATAGTCATGAAAAGGTGTACAGATGACCAGATATGTCTTGTTGTCAAGGACAATGGAATCGGTCTGCCGGAGGGGTTCGATATAAAGATGACTGCGACACTGGGTGTACAGATTGTGTTTCAAATCGTGGAGCATCAGTTACATGGTTCTGCAGAGGTGGAGAGTGACGGGGGGCTGAAATGGTCGGTGCGGTTCAGTGATAAACTATACGAAAAAAGGGTGTGAGATGAGTTGTGAAAGCCCATCTGTTATGATTGTGGATGATGAGGCGGTGATGGTGATGCTGCTAAGAGTCAGGCTTAATGGTGCAGGGTTCAAGGTCTGTGCTACCGCTTCATCCAAACAGGAAGCAGTGACAAAAGCACTTGAGCTATCGCCCGATTTTGTGATTATGGATATCCGTCTCACTGAGTCGGGAGATGGGGTGGAAGCCGCTCAGGAGATTATGCGAAAAATAAGAACCAATCTGATATTCTTTAGCGGTTATTCCGAAGGAGAGATATATAAAAGAGCCATGGAGCTTAATCCTGGCGGGTACATTGTGAAACCTTTTGATATTTCTGAGCTTGTTGCGATAATGAAAGAAAAAGTTTAAGGCTGATTTTGCCTTTTTTCTGGTTTGCCTAATGTGAAATAGAATATAGCTCCTTTGCCTTTTTCACCTTCAGCCCAAACTGTTCCATGATGCCTTTTTAGTAATCCGGCAATTTAACTTGCACAAAAATTTTCTTCATCTATTTCACAGGGCGAACGGCTGAAAAAGTTGTATAAACCTCCATTTAGAAGGTGTATAGGTTATTTTACAAACACTTATCACTAATGGAGGTTTTTTCGGGCATATACAGTGGGAATAGGGCAAATATAGTCCGATTTGGACAAATATACACCTTCAGGAGGCAAATATAGTGATGATTTGGACAAATATACTCACTCAGGGGGCAAATATAGTGGTGATTTGCACAAATACACACCCTCAAGGAGACAAATATAGTGGAAATTTGGACAAATATACTCACTCAGGAGGCAAATATAATAGTGATTTGCACAAATACACACCCTCAAGGGGACAAATATAGTGGAAATTTGGACAAATATACTCACTCTGGGGGCAAATATAGTGGTGATTTGCACAAATACACACCCTCAAGGAGACAAATATAGTGATGATTTGGACAAATATACTCACTCTGGGGGCAAATATAGTGGAAATTTGGACAAATATGCCCAATTTATCCCGAAATGATTGTATTGTTTAATTTCTACTAATCTGCCCGAGTATTTTTGCCCAAACACCTCTTGCAAAAGATAGCGTCACCACGAAATACACCAAACACACCAATATATAGAGAGAGAGCTTAAAGAAATTCTCTATCCCTTGCTCTCCTTTTCGTGTATTTCGTGTATTTCGTGTATTTCGTGTATTTCGTGTATTTCGTGTATTTCGTGGTTTATATTGAATTATTCGCGAAGTGATTTGTTTCATTCACTTAATCTCAACCGATGATTTATCATCACCGAAAGGATTTTTCCTGCTGGTTAACGAAAACAGAAAAGGGTACTCTTTTTTAAGGTGATTCATGTAATCCATCCACCCAACAAGCAGTAAATGATACACCCTTTTTATGTCTCCATCAAGATTCCTGAATTCCTCATCAGTCATTTCTTTTAAATCGCTTCGGTGTTCAAGCTCGCCGGTTAAATGATACACCGCCCAGAGGAGGTTGGTAAATGATTCGTCTTTTAAGAGATTTTCATTTTGAAGCAGATTGAGAATAAACCATTTGTTTTTGGCAAGCAGTTGCTTTACATTGTCAAGATCACTCTTTTTGCTGCTGATATCGGATTTGTGCTGTACTGCAATGTTTCGTATGTTGAGAAATTCACGTTCCGACCACTCCTGAGGTGTGGTGAGGTGCGAAGAGATGTTTTCTGAATTTGGATCGAATTCTGCTAGCTTTCCAAGAAGCTCCCCACCAATTTCACTAAAAAAAGCACCGGTCAACATGTGTAACCTGTCCCTTAATGCCTTCTGCTCCCGGTGATGAAGGAGCCGGTGAAGGACGAGTGCAACGAGTAGAACTTCGATAAAAACAAACGCAATATCACCCAAAAAGTAGATACCGATGTGATGAAAATCACGAAAAATATAAAAGTGAACTGTGTAGAAAAATATTGCCAGTGCAGTAAGAACGATGGCGAGGGTTATTTGCCAGTTGGGAGTTCTGTTCATGTTGCCGTCCTATCATACTGAGTGCTGATTAGCTGTAACCTATTATAAATTGTAAAAGAACACTTGGCCAAACGCCGGAATTTAAGAAGTACAAGTACATTTTGTTCAAGCTCATCATCCCCTGGGGGCTGATTTCTCACTTCTCCCCGAATTACTGTTCCTGAAATATTGATTGCAAAATCTATGTCGACTCTGCCCTGATGGTCCGGTTTTTCAATCAACCGCTGGTTATAGAGTTCACGCATGGAAGCCAGGTTGTTTAGAACGGTCTGCAGAATAGATCCAACCCGAAAATTTATTGCAGGAGATCTTCAGTTTCCTGCAGATTGGTACAACAAAGAATATAACGTGAGGTAGAGTGTACATGAGCCGGTAAGTTTACAGTGAGCCTGGCCGAACTGTCCTCGGCATGCGCCCAGAATATTCTTAATCTTACTCCCTACAAAACAGAAATAAATTAAGGATAATTTGGATGGGAAAAGCATTTCCCTCGCTGCAGCTTTAGGTGCAGACACCTAAAGCTTCCGCTACCCATTCAATGCGGTCGTACAGCACGGGGGCACATTTTGGTAAGCGATATTGTAGCCCTTCAGATTGATAGATCATGTGAAAAACCATAGCTTGTGTGAAGAGTGTAGTGTAGTATAAAACACACAAAGTTAATTGATACAAATACCGCACTGCAAACCGCGCAAGGGGGGACGGCTAATTGGCACTTTCTTAAGTGCCAGTGCCCTCTTATTTTCAGAGAAGATCCTTACTACCTCTCTACATCTCGTCCAGTAACTGTTGAGTTTTTTTCAGTTGAAAAGGTCAGTTTCTTTTCAATATATTCTGTTAATTTTTGAGCTAATGCTTCCGGAACGATTTCAGGGTATATAAACCTGCTTCCAACACAACCAAGAGCCCCAACTACTCCTATCACAGGCAACAGTACAGTCAGACTGAACCTGGGCCAAAGATATGCAACCGGCCCCCACCCCACCATTATTGCAACAGTATTAAGGGCAATGGTTCTGATTAATGTTTTCTTTACCTGCCCTCCAGATATGTTTTGATAATAGTTATAATTAACCAAAACAAACAGAACCATCAGCACGATAGAAAATAAACAACATATAAGATAGCTGTTGAGATCAAAACCATGAGATTCACCAGTCATATTTACCCCGCTTTCAAATTTTTTCAGATCCGGTCTCTTATCTTTTTATCAAATTTACTATTTGGTACCGTTCATATTGAAATTCAGCATTGGACAATAATGCATTTTGTAAATCAGGATCGGGAAATATTTAATGTCAAAAACTTTTTTGGATAATCGGATCTTTTTTCAATATCTTATAGCTTATGTCACAATTAACCAAAATTCAAAAGGTTTGAAAAATGAGTGGAAAAATAAATCGGCTGTTGATGGTATGCGTTGTTTGGTTTCTGATCTGTGTTCCTTCAGTCTTGGGGGAAGAAACAAACATTTCACTAACAGGAGTAGTCACAGATGAAAATGGCACTCCACTGAAGGGAATGAAGGCAGAACTGCTCAGGTCTGGTTTGAAGGATATAACCGATTCAGATGGAAGCTTCAGGCTGACCAACAATGTTTCTGTATTCCGTAACCCTCGGATTTCAAATCATTTGAGAGTATCCTCTAAAAATGGAAATATCCACCTGTATCTGCCGGAAAAAATGCCTGTATCTTACACTATATATGAATTAAGGGGCAGAAGAGTTTACAATCACAACGCAGGGGTTCAACCGCAAGGCTCTACCATTCTAACTTTTCCGACAAATCTTGCAAATGGTGTCTATTACATCCTTCTCCACACAGGAGAGCAGCAGACAAAGTTAATGTACACTAACAGCGATCTTGCGCAAATGCAATCAATACAGCGCGTTAAATCGAATTCAGGCACTGGTTTCAGATCTGCAGTTATTGATACTCTTAAGATTACTGGAGAAGGTTTCAGACCGTATATCTATCCCCTGGCCACTTATACAAAAGATGGTATTGCAATTACTTTGCGGGATGATTATCATCTTCATAAAAACATATTGGCTTCAACATTTTGGACCGGACAGGGCGCAGCGGACGAAAACCATCACATCTCAAATGTTCCAAGTGCCTGGGACAGTCACTGGGGAGATAATTTTGGTCTTGAAGATGCTCCCCGGCTCCCGCGGGATGCCAATTTCATCCCCTCAGACCCTCGTTTCAGGGGACAGGAAAACCCCTACTATTTCGCACTTCCCTATAATGACTACAACAATACGGTATTCAACGGAAATGACGATGGGAGAATCAGGGCTGTTGCAGCCATGAGTTCACATTATAATATTGAATACAGCAGCATTTATGAGCGCAATATCGTCACGACCTCTGCAATGGGACCGATTTACAACTCTGATCAATGGACACCCCGTAAACTAAGTGCAGAAAACATACCCTGGAGAGACAAACAGAACTGGAGTGGCAAGTCGATGGTGAAGGGGCGGTGGGCAAGGATTCGTTTTAATGGCGGTGACTGGGTATATGCACAGTGGCTGGATGCCGGACCATACCACTATGATGATGTGGAGTATGTTTTTGGCTCAGCACGGCCGCTCAATGAGGAGGGAAGCGGTATGGATATCAACCCTTACGCGGGAATAGATCTGAGTCCTTCTGTGTGGCTTAAAATGGGAATCGATCAGGCTGAGTTTGAGAGATGGAATGGGATTAACGCCCCTGTGGACTGGCAGTTCGTTGATGATGAGGATGTTCCCGATGGTCCATGGAATTTATATGTCTCAGATAACAAAACCAATTGGGATTGGTGACAATAATCCAGGCCTGATAATTGGTTGTAAAATTGTCCGGTTTTTGTAGGGTTCTAAGTAGGGATTGAAAAACCAAATCACTGATTATTATTACTCCGGCAATTTTTACGCATAAAAGAGTGTTTGAGTTTCATTACTTTTTTAAGAGTCCAGCGCTAAGAAGCGCTGTTTCAAAACAATTGGGCCTTCAGCCCCAAACCCCGACCTACTTTCTTTCCAAGGCCAAAGAAAGTAGGCAAAGAACGCCTTGGGAGCCCCACACTGGCTCCAATATTCGCTCATTCACCAGTGATTGGGGCGGATTTGTACCCGATAGTTTTTTTTAGGAGCTTACTGCCGTTCGCCCTGTGAAATAGATGGAGAAAATTTTTATGCAAGTTTAATTGCCGGAGTAATAGATAAATCAGGGAGATTAAATACCTGATAAACCATGAATTTGATCTGCTTTTGTGTAGGGGCTTTACACACCCGTTTACTCTTAAACACTTCAAGTTTTCTTACCCTCAATATAGGGCAGATTGTAATTTATCGATAAGATAGAATAAAGGGACATATTTTGCTTAGAAAGGATTGTATTTATGACAACTCTTGGCGTAAATATTGATCATATAGCCACTCTTCGCCAGGCAAGGGGGGGGCGTGAACCAGACCCCATTCACGCAGCTGTAATAGCTGAAATGGCTGGAGCCAATGGGATAACGGCACACTTAAGAGAAGACCGGCGTCATATACAGGACCGGGATATTTACATACTCAAACAAACCGTCAGCACAAGTCTGAATCTGGAAATGGCTGCAACAACAGAGATGGTAAAAATCGCAGTCGATGTTCTGCCCTATATGGTTACACTTGTACCAGAAAAACGTGAAGAGCTTACAACCGAAGGCGGTTTGGCAGTGCGTGAGAAAGAGAAGGATCTTGCCAAAACGATCGAAACTCTTCGCAGCCACAATATTCTGGTGAGTCTTTTTGTGGATCCTGAAATCAATGAGATCAAAGCAGCCCGCAAGGCAGGAGCTACCCACATTGAGCTGCATACCGGTCACTATTCCAATGCCAAGGGAAGTGCCCATTTCGATGAGCTTGACCGTCTGAGGGACTGCGCAAAAGCTGCACACACATTGGGGTTACATATTAATGCGGGCCATGGCCTTAACTATCAGAACGTCACCGCAGTTGCAGATATTCCAAATATGGAAGAGTTGAATATCGGCCATTCTATAATTTCAAAAGCTGCTTTAAGTGGACTGGAAGCTGCAGTAAGAGACATGATTGCACTTATTTGATATATTTATCAGTTGTGGTCTGCAATTTTTTCCAATCCTGCACTAAGAGTCCTGAAGAGCCCGTGCAAGTTTTGGAACTCTATTTGATTGGAAGTTTTTAGAAGCGTTGAATGTTAAAAATGGAAGAATTCTTTTGAGCAGTTGCATAAGTTGTGAAAATTTAAGAGTCTCCTTCTCTGAGCACAAAAGCTATACCCAGGTTGTAAGAGGGGTGTCCTTTAGCATAGAGAACCAAACGACACTTGGCGTAGTGGGCGAATCGGGATGCGGCAAAAGCGTAAGCGCACTTTCGATTATGCGGCTTATTGCTTCTCCTCCGGGTAAGATTGAATCAGGTGTAATCAATTTTGAAAACAGAAATCTTCTGAGCCTCCCAGAAAAACAGATGCAAAAGATTCGTGGCTGCAAGATATCGATGATTTTTCAGGACCCTATGACATCTTTAAACCCCGTTTTCACATGCGGTTACCAAATCGGAGAGATGTTCGAGCAGCACAGAGAAACAGGATCCTGCGAGCAGCTCCTCTCTGAAGTGGGCATTCCAGATACTTTTAGAGTGATGAACAGCTATCCTCACCAGCTTAGCGGAGGTATGCGTCAGAGGGTGATGATTGCGATGGCTCTTTCCTGTACCCCCAAGCTCCTTATTGCAGATGAACCCACAACGGCTTTGGATGTAACTGTTCAGGCCAGGCTTCTGGACTTGCTGAAAAGTCTTCAGGAAACAAAGGGGATGAGTATGCTGCTCATCACTCACAATATGGGGATAGTCGCAAATATGGCCCATGAGGTGATGGTTATGTATGCCGGAGAGGTTATGGAGCATGCTCCTACAGAGGAACTCTTTAACTCCCCTCTTCATCCTTACACGAGAAGTCTTCTTGAAACCATCCCTTCACTTGATAAAAAAAGCAAAAAACTCCCCGTAATCCCCGGTGATGTTCCTGCGCCAAACGATTTACCTTCAGGGTGCAGCTTTCACCCACGGTGCAGTAAAGCATTTTCGCGTTGCAAGATAGATCATCCTGAGATACACGAAATCAAACCCGGCCACACAGTAAGGTGTCATCTTTATGAGTAGAGATCAGTCGAATACCTCTTGTGTAAAGATCGAGAATTTAAAGGTTCACTTTCCTGTCAGAAGTGGTATAATGGGGAAAATAACCAGTTATATCAAGGCTGTAGATGATATATCCTTATCCATAAACAAAGGTGAGGTTTTTGCCATCGTTGGGGAATCAGGATGCGGGAAGTCAACAACGGCGCAATCCATTATGGGGCTTGTTAATCCAACCTCAGGAAATCTTGATCTTGCAATCGGACCATGGAAAAACAAGCCCACAGACTGGAGCCAACTCAGTCACAAAGAACGCAAACAGCTCAGGCGACATATTCAAATAATTTTTCAGGATCCCTATAGCTCCTTAAGCCCACGAATGAATATCAGGTCGATACTTGATGAGCCGCTTTTTATTCATGGATTTAATATAAGTGAACGAAAAAGACGTATATCCGAACTTATGGATCAGGTTGGGTTGTCTCAGACTTACCTTAACCGGTACCCTCATGAATTTTCCGGTGGACAAAGGCAGAGAATAAGCATAGCGCGCGCCCTGGCAACTTCGCCGGAATTTGTGGTGGCAGACGAACCTGTCAGCGCGCTCGATGTCTCTATACAGGCTCAAATCATCAATCTTCTGAGGGATTTAAAAGAACAGTACCATCAAACAATGCTTTTCATATCTCATGATCTTGCGGTCGTGAGGCATATGGCTGACAGATTGGCTGTGATGTACCTGGGTAAAATCGTAGAGATGGGAAGCGAGAAGCAGATTTTCTCCAATCCTCGACATCCCTACACTCACCTTCTGCTACAAAGCGTACCAACAATAAAAAAGAACAGTGAACGGAAAACAATCACGATATCAGATGACCGCAAAAAGGAATTGACCGGGTTTGGCTGTCCCTTCTACCCCCGTTGTGAGCGGAGAACTGAAGAGTGCAAAGAGACTGCCCCGGAGTTATCGGACAGCGGTAGTAATCACCTGTTTTCATGTTTTAACCCCATTTCTTAACAAACTGATTTCTGTAAATTTATCCGGATATTATTAATGAATTAATAATATCTTCTTCAGCTCAGCCTCAAGTATGACTCCGATTCTAAAAGATTGAAAATGCCCCAAAACTCCATTTAAATCCGGAAATTAGAAATCGGAGCTTTAATAAGGAGTGAGGATAGATACGTAGTACCGAGAAAAAAAAATGACGAGTCTGTATGGGAATCGGTAAGTTTACAGTGAGCCTGTTTGAAATGTCCACGGCAGGCCCATAAAAATCATTCTTTTTTTTGAGGCAGTCTCTTCAATACGTATCCAAACCACACCCACAACATAAAACTTGACTTTTCACTCTACATTTAGTATCATGTTTTAGCTTTTACAATAAATTTCAATCTAAATCTTTCGGAGTATATATGATAAAAGTAAACGAAAGTTTTATTAAACTGAAATCTTCCTATCTTTTTTCCGAAATTGCCAAAAGGGTTTCTGCATTTCAGCAGCAAAATCCCGATAAACCTATAATAAAGCTTGGTATAGGAGACGTCACAAGGGCTCTGCCTCAGGCGTGCATTGATGCATTTCATAAAGCTGTTGATGAGATGGGTAAAGATGAATCCTTCCGTGGATACGGGCCGGAGCAGGGGTATAGTTTTTTAAGGGAGAAAATAGCTAAATTTGATTATCAATCTCTGGGAGCAGATATCAGTGCTGATGAGATCTTTATCAGTGACGGTTCAAAATGCGACACAGGAAATTTTCAGGAGCTCTTCTCTACAGACATTTCCGTTGCAGTACCGGATCCTGTTTATCCTGTATATGTGGACACAAATGTTATGTCCGGAAGAACCGGCGACAATGTTGAGGGAAGATATCAGGGACTTGAATATCTTCAGTGCAACGAAGCTAACAGCTTTGTTCCCGCTCTGCCTTCAAAGCCGGTTGATCTGATTTATCTGTGTTTCCCCAACAACCCTACAGGTACTGTTGCGACTAAAGAACAGCTTAAGAGCTGGGTTGACTATGCTCGTGAAAACAAAGCCCTTATTCTCTATGATGCGGCTTATGAATCGTTTATTAAAGAGGATAATATTCCCCATAGCATTTACGAGATTGAGGGTGCACGGGAGGTAGCGGTTGAGTTTAGAAGTTTCTCTAAAATTGCTGGATTTACGGGTACAAGATGTGCGTTCACAGTTGTTCCGAAATCCTGTATGATATATGATTCTACAGGATCCCAGCACTCGCTGCACGCACTCTGGAATCGTCGTCAGAGCACCAAATTCAACGGTGTTTCTTACCCTGTGCAGCGTGCGGCTGAAGCGGTATATTCTCCGGAAGGTAGTCGTCAGATCAGAGAGCTTGTTGACTATTACATGGATAATGCTGCAATCATCAAGGATAAGATTTCCTCCCTTGGATATAGCTGTATTGGTGGGACAAACGCACCCTACATATGGATAAACAGCAAAAGCGATTCGTGGGAATTCTTTGATCTGCTTCTCAATAAAGCTGGTGTGGTTTGTACTCCCGGAGCTGGCTTTGGCAAGTGCGGGGAGGGATATGTGAGACTTAGCGCTTTCAATTCCCGTGAGAATGTGGAAAAAGCAATGACTCGTATTGCCGATGCACTTTGAAATTGAATTGGGACAGCAGAACCTTAGGGTTCTGCTGTGATTATATGTAAAACCCTGTTGAGATTGGTCAGGTCAAACAAACGGTTAAGATAGGAATTTTCATTTGTGTTTTCATTGAGTATTATCAGTTGCCGTTTCTCCTTTTGCATCAGGGTGTGATAGTACACAATTGTTCCAAGTCCGTGACTATCAATAAAATTCACCCTGCTTACATCCAGAATTATTTCTGAGAGTTTCTTTTTGTAGAGTTGATCCAGTTTTCGCTGAAATCGTTTCACATCTACATCAATGAGTCGCCCTTCAAGCTCCAAAATAGTCTTGTCTGTATCATCTCTTAGCATCATTTCAAGTGATGCTGTTTCATTTACACTCATACATTCTCCTGAAAAAAAAACATCTTTAGTTTGTTATTGAGAACAGTTGGGCTAATTTTTTGAATACCACTAAATTATAAATATTATTTTTTCATTCCAGGGAAGTCAAACCTTATACCATTAAGAGGTAAAAAACATATGAACGGCAGATCCAGTCTTGTCACTTTTGACATTCACCCAAAGAATCCTCAGAAACGATTTCTTGAGGCTGCTGCAAAGATTTTGAAAGAGAAAAACGGCATAGCCGTTTACCCTACAGATACAGTATACGGTTTGGGCACCTGCATTTCCAACCCCAAAGCAGTGGATAAAATAGTCACCCTCATTCAAAAAGACAAATCGCGTCTTTTCTCTTTTATCTGCTCAGATTTCTCTCAGATCAGCAATTACGTAAGGCTTAGTAATAACCACTACAGATTAATGAAGCGTTATTTGCCGGGACCATACACATTTATCCTTAATGCAACCAATATTGTTCCGAAGAAAATCACCCCAAAGAGAAGAACTGTTGGGGTGAGGATCCCTGATTGTAACGTGACTACCGAACTGGTGAAACTTTTGGGTGAACCTCTCGCCAACACATCTCTGAACCTGCAGGGAGAACTCAGGGGTGATCCTTATGAGGTTAGGAATGTGATTGCAAATAATGTGGATGTAATGCTTGATGCCGGACCGCTTGAAAACCCCGTTGCTTCAACAGTTGTGGACCTTACAGATGACGAACCTGTGGTGATACGCCACGGCAAAGGTGAATGGAGGGAATAGGCTCTTATCTTTAGCCCCTGGCGGCACCACTGCGACTCACAAAAAGGTATATTACCCAACAGAACAAATGTTACCGAATAACTTCAGATTGCGGGAAATTAAGATATGCGACCACAGTTAGAGAGACTTATCGAAATTGTTGCCCGACTCCGTGCTCCGGGAGGATGTCCATGGGATCGTGAGCAAACCCATTCTTCTGTCCTATCCTGTTTACTTGAGGAGGCATACGAGTTCTTTGAAGCGGTGGAGGAAAATGACACTGAAAAGATGAAGGAGGAGCTTGGAGACCTTTTGCTTCAGGTCGTTCTTCATGCTCAGATGGCTTCGGAGGAGAACAGGTTTGATATTGAAGATATAGCACGGGAAATAAGTGATAAACTTATCAGAAGACATCCTCATGTGTTTGGAGATGTTAAGGTCTGCGGCTCTGAAGAGGTGATCCGAAATTGGGAGAATATAAAGCAGGGGGAAAAGGGTAAAGAGCACCGCAAGTATATGGTTGATGATATCCCCCATGCACTTCCTGCTCTGTTTCGCGCTGAGAAGATGCAAAAAAGAGTTTCAAAGGTTGGGTTTGACTGGGATGAGATGGAACCGGTTCTGGATAAAGTCGAGGAGGAGTTCGCGGAGTTCAGGGAAGCGGTATTAAGTGGAGATCAGAGACATGCAGCTGAGGAGCTTGGTGATATAATGTTTGCTTTGGTAAACGTAGCAAGACATCAGAAAATCAGTGCTGAAGATGCATTGAGAAACACTACCTACAAATTTGCACGAAGATTCAGGTATATCGAGGACAAGTTCAGGGAAAAGAAGCAGGATTTACAAAATGCCACCCTTCAGGAGTTGGAGTCCTACTGGGAAGAAAGTAAAAATTTTGAATAGGTTATAATTCAAAGGGGCGGTATTTGCTCTCTTTTGATCTATGATTTCCCAAAAGAACTATTTATATTCTAAGGTATTAAATTTTTCTCACCCCAATTCTAATTATTACGTTCTCGGTTTCATGATTTCGGAGGTTTGCAATGAGTTTGCTTGAGTCGGTAAAATTTGATGAAAAAGGTCTGGTAAGTGCAATAGCGCAGGATGCAGATACCAATGAAGTGCTTATGTTGGCTTACATGAACAAAGAGACCCTTACTGAGACACTTGATACCGGCGACATGGTTTACTGGAGCAGAAGCAGACAAAAGAGATGGAAAAAGGGGGAAACCTCAGGACATGTGCAAAAAGTGCGGGAAGTTTACGTAGACTGTGATGGTGATGCATTGCTTTTTAAAATAAACCAAACAGGCGCTGCATGTCATGAGAATTATTTCTCCTGCTTTTTCAGAAAGAAAGAGGATGGAGAATGGAAAGTAGTCAAACAAAAATTAAAATAAAAGACACCGTCTCTCCCCTATCTCCCTATATAGAATTATCGCTCGATAATCTACTGTATAATCTCAGTGTCATAAAGGCAAAGGCGCCGTCAAAAACCAGAGTACTTGCTGTGGTTAAGGACTGCGCCTACGGGTTGGGAAGCGGACCCGTTGCTCTCACCCTGGAGCAAAAGGGGAATGTGGATTTTTTCGCTGTGGCACGCCCCGAAGAAGCCTTTGCTCTTAGAAATGCAGGGGTTAAAGGCTCTGTTCTTGTTTTGGGAAGAGCAACAGAAGAGCAGCTTCAGGCCGGATTCGATAACAACATAATATTTACCCTTAACGACCCGGCAGAACTCTATAAGTGGAAATCCTACCCGCTCAATGTCCGCTTTCATGTAAATATCGATACCGGAATGTCCAGAATGGGATTATTACCCGGTGAGTTGGACGAAATGGCCGATATTCTGGAAAATACACCTTCACTGCGCCTTGAAGGTGCATTTACACATATGGCATGCGCCGATGAACCAAATACGCCTACAGTGCAGCTTCAATATGAAAAATTTAAAAAATGCATAGTTAATCTTTGCGAGAAAAACCAGCCGCCTCTCCATATCCATTACAGCAACTCCGCATCGTGTATGCGTTTTCCTGTGCAGGAGTGCACACTTATCAGACCGGGAATCGCCCTGTACGGATGTAACCCCGATCCTCTGCAAACTTTTACACCCGACCTCAAGCAGGTTGCATCTCTTAAGTCAAGAGTGGTGAAGATGAAAAAAGTTCCCCCCGGAACACCAGTTTCCTATGGCGGGAATTATATCACTCCCTGTGAAACCTGGATCGCCACTATTCCATTGGGTTATGCCCATGGATACCCCAGATTCTTAAGCTCCAGGGGGGAAGTACTGATTGGCTACAGACGTTACAGAATTGCGGGAAATGTAACAATGGATTACATAATGGTGGATGCCGGCCCAAATCCCGATATCTCTATAGGCGACGAGGTCGTTGCCATAGGAACACAGGGCGATGATACAATCACTGCCGATGAAATCGCCGTCCTGGGTAATACTATCGGCTATGAAATCCTCTGCAATCTTGGGAAATCTATAGATCGGGTGTACCTTTTGGATAACAAAATCGTATATCATAAATCGGGTTATAACTTTTAGCCTTTTACGGTTGGAACTAATTTGCGCTCAGCCCGGAGGTGTCCTTCTGGTTGACTTAGACCGAAGCGAGCTGTAGTTTCCAAATGATTCTTAATTTTTTTGATACCAAGTGATAATGGTGAGAAGATATATAGTGAAAAAACTGATCCACCAGAAAAAAGAAAATGGCACAATCTGCCGTAAAAATAAAAAGAGGGTCTGGATAGCACTTGATATAGAGTGCAGGGATAAAGGTGCGCAGAAGGGGTGCTCCGGTGGATGTGTCTCCTGCACAAAAAAAGAGATCGTCAGGAAGGTCTCCGTTCCTGTAGCAGACTCTTCAGATTTCAAGCTTGGGCAATTGGTCACCCTATCTCATTATGTACCCGACCCGGCCATAATGAGCTTTGTTGTTTTTGGTATTCCGCTTTTTATGGCTTTTGCTGCTCTTATAACCTGGATTTTCGCCTCTCCAGCAACAATAGAGTCTGCATTAGCGGTCTTTTTTATCACTATTTCATTCATGAGCGGCTTTTTAATACTGAAAATCATAGATCTGATTTTCAGAAAGAGATTTCCTGCGACTCTTCTCCAAATTGAAAACTACTCATCTGAAAATCTGATTAAACGGAGTTAATGCATGCTCGAAGAGGGATGGCTGGATCTATCAGATCTTGTTGACAGAGTTCAGGACTTTATTGATCTTGGATTGTTTCAGGAAGCCAAATCACTGTTGGAGAAATACGAAACGGCATTTGAAAATGAATGGGAAATTCATTTCCTCTATTCAAGGCTTTACAGCGAACAGGACAAGCCCAAAAAAGCAATAGAATATCTAAAACGTGCACTTGAAATTGATCCAACAAATGCAGACTGCCTTTTAGGGCTTTTCTATGCCTATACCCTTGAGAATAATGTAAAAGTCGGTGGTAGTTACCTGCTCAAAGCAGAAAAACTCTATTCACAGAACCACCAGGTCCTCATCGCTCTTATCTACTACTATGTTGAGATAAATAACCCAGAGAAGGCTCTCACCTATTTTAATCAGGTGAAGACTAAGGGTACAGATAACCCCGAAGCATTCAGAAACGGAGGATGTGCGTTCAACAGGCTCGGTCGCTTCGAAGAAGCTGAAACCTGTTTTAAAACCGCATTACATCTCAGCCCACAGTTTGATGAGGTCCGCGATCTGCTGACCGATCAGTACGTTTTCACAGGCAAAGTGCAGGAAGCTATAGATCTGTACCGTGCTTCACTTGAAGAGTCACCCCGTAATATTCATCTTATGTCACGGCTTATTTTTTGCCTCGCACAAAACAATCAACTCGATGAAGCGATCGCCACAGCAAAACAATCAATACAGTTTTACCCAAACTCCCCTACAGGCTATATCGATTTGGCTTATGTGTATCTCAACAACAACAATGTTGACCAGGCTCTCATTTATGCGGATAAAGCAATAGACATAGCACCTATCGACTCTGAAGCATACAGGTTAAAGGGAATCGCTTATTCAGAGCTTGGCAAAACCGTTTCGGCTGAAAAATTCTTCAAACACGCACTCTCACTGGAACCTGAAAACAGTGAAATACTACGGGATTACTATAATCATCTCCGGACCAGTGATGAAGAGAAAATGCTCAAAATTATAAGTAAAGTAATTGATGCAGAGTATCCATACTGCACTGAAGAATTCTGGTTTTTGGCAGATTACTACCGTGATAAAGGTAAAAACCTTAAAGCATTCCACTTTTTCAATAAAGCCTATAAAACCATGCCTGCAGAAAAGGAGCTAATCCCCCCGATGATTGATATTCTCCTTGACCAAGGTCATACAGAATATTCCCTCTCCTTTTTATATAAGTACATGGAGAAAAGTGGATGGGATGAAATTTTAAACCGCTTTTCTGAGCACAGGCAACTAAGGGGAAAGTGGTCACAGGAAAGCATGCGGCTCTTGCGTTTTTTGGGGCAGCGTCCCATTGATTTTAGAAAATGGGTGTTCAGGTTATACATAATTCGATTTCTCATTCTGACCCTTAGTATAGTTTTTCTTTTTTGTTTTTCCCTGTAGGCGTACTGTTTGGATTTAAGGGACTGATTGCGATGGTGGTTACATATGCCCTGATAGTTACAGGGTATCAGCTCTGGCGCAGAAAAAAGAAAAAAAAATCAGCGAAAAACCAAAAGATCATGCCTTCTATGATGATTCCGGAGAATAGCACAAAGTGAAACAGCAGCAATTACCCAAACTTCTTCTGCATATCTGCTGCGCACCTGATGAAGCTTACGTTATAAATCTGCTCGGAGCACAATATCAGCTACACTGCTTTTTCTTCAATCCAAACATATATCCTGCTCAGGAATATGAGTTGAGGGTAGATGAAGCGCGGAGAGCTGCCCTGCATTTTGGGACAGAGTTCTCATGTGCCCCTTACGAGCCACAGTTGTGGGAAAGAGCTGTAGATGGGCTAAAGCATACACCCGAAGGTACCCAGAGATGCAGAGCCTGTTTTCTGATGAGACTGAGACACTCTGCAAAGTTTTGCTCCGCACTGGGATGGGATAATTTTACAACCGTGATGAGTGTAAGCCCCCACAAAAATATCAAACTGCTTAACGAAACAGGGAATATCGCTGCAGCTGAGTATAATGTCTCGTATGAACCATTCAATTTTAAAAAACAGAATGGTTTCCAAAAAAGTATTGAACTAAGCAAAGAGCTTGGGTTATACAGACAGAATTACTGTGGATGTGAGTTAAGTCTCAATGAAGCAAAAATCAGGGAAATAAAACGAAGGAACATTTCGAATGCCTGAAGTGAAATGGATGCAAAAAGTCCAACATTATTGCATTATCATAAAAAACAGTGGTACATATTAATTGTCATTATTTATATTCAATAACCTGTTCGGAGCGTGGCGCAGTCTGGTAGCGTACTTGAATGGGGTTCAAGTGGTCGCTGGTTCGAATCCAGTCGCTCCGATAAAAACGGCCTTAAACTTAAGTTTGGGGCCGTTTTTTTTTGATACAAGTGTTCCCCCCTCACATTTTTCTTATAAACCTTAGAGAGCAGATCTAAGTTTATCACCAAAATGCTTCAACTGAAATTGGTGCAATTTGTACTCGAAAATAAAAAGATCTCTTCGTGAAGCAGCACTATCTACAGGTATAGGCTATTCCCTTTATCTCAAGAAAAAGGGTTGGGGCAGATCTGCTTATGATCAGCGGCAGTTTCCTGGTCCAAATACAACATTGAAAAGTTCTGATGAGTGGCAAAAATGTTGTATCGAAGTTGAAAAGCTCCGGTTACCATCACACCCCTCGCCTCAAAAAAACTGGGATAGTCTGATATCTCTTGGAGAGATTATCAACCATGTCTCATCACCCAAAGCTAAAATTCTGGATGCAGGCGCAACCATGGATTCAGTCATCTTACCCTGGCTCTACATCTATGGGTACAGAAATTTGACGGGACTAAACCTCTCATTTAACAGAACCATTTTCAGAGGATCAATTTGCTACGAACATGGAGATATGACCAACACCAGATTCAAAGACAACTTTTTTGATGCAGTGAGCTGTTTAAGTGTAGTGGAGCATGGTGTGAATCTTACAATGTTTTTTAGGGAGATGAACCGAATAATCAAGCCCGGGGGTATACTCGTTCTCTCTACAGATTACTGGCCATCCCCCATCGAAACCGGGCATATCCGGGCTTTCGATACTGATTTCAAAGTGTTTAATAAAAAAACGCTGGAAGAGATGTTTAAAATCGCAGCAACAAACGGATTTAGTTTGCATGGAGAAACAGACACAAATTGTAAGGATAAAGCTGTAGCTTGGGATGAGCACAATATTGAATACACGTTTTTTTGCTGTACATTAATAAAGGAAATTAGTTAAAGTCCCCCCCACGCAGATTTGGGCTTTCTTTGTAAGCCTTCGGTATAATTCAAGGCACTGGTTACCTTGCCCTTGAGTAATATAAAAAGTGCACTGTACAAATAATTTGCACAGTGCACATAACAAGTTCAGTTCACTTGGAGAAATCTTATACCGGTTTAACCCATTACCACTTCTACGGTATGATTCTTACCATCACACCATTTTTCCGGAATAACATTTCCTTCGATAGGAGTACCATCAATTTCGATTGATTTAACCCCTTTCTCAACAGCATTTGGATTGCTGAAGTTGATTGTGAACTGTGATCCCCGGAAGTTTCTTACGAGTGAGAAGCTGTCCCATTTTGAATTGACACAAGGGTCTATCATAAGGCCATTGTAATCACGTCTTACTCCGAAAATCCATTCAGTTAAAACACCGAGTCTTGTAGGAGCGGTTCCGGTGAGCCATGTGTGGCCGGCTTTACCGTAAGCATCAGAATCCGGCCCTGCGACATACTCCGGATACACAAACCCTTCAGCACTGTATTTGTAAGGGTCATCTTTTGAACAGTTTGAAGGAAGAGTTTTCAAGAAAATTTCACAAGCCTTGTTGCCGTATCCGAATTTAGCAAGTGAAGCGATATACCATGACTCAAGGTGACGGAAGTTTGAGCCATTTTCTTTTCTTCCAACACAGTTTCTCTTCCATACCTGAAAATCCTTAGGTAGTTTCCCCTCGATCAATCCCTTGTCTGCGATGCAAAGTCTTACACCATATTTGTTATCAAGCACCTCATCGCACACTTTTACACATGCATCAAAACGTTCCTTGTCTGCAATTCCAGAAAAACCAGACCATGCAATGGGAGAGAGAAAAACATTGCCATCGGTTTCTGAGCTACCAAGATCCACCAGATTTCCATCCCTTTTTGAAATCTCGAGTTCTTTTCTTACTTCTTCCATATCGAGCCCGCTCATTCCAGGTCTGATTTTGTTTAGAAATGCATCGATATCTCCATTTTCAAGGGCTTTGGCTCTGATATAGTAGCCTTTTTTGTCGATACACTTTTCATCCACACTTTTTTTGACAATTTTTGCCTTCACTCTGTAATCGGCAACCATGTCTTCATCCACACCTTTAAGTGTGAGTAGCTCGACCATGTCATTTAGAGCCTTAAAAAGCTGATGGGCAGCCATAGTTGAGGTATGAGAGAACAGCCCGGAGAGGTTATCATTCCAGTCAGCCATTAACAGATATGGTAACCCATTATCCGATTGATCCCACACTTTTTTTATAGCAATCTCCATATGCTCAAGTATGGAACCTTTAGCACTGGGATGTCCCTCTTTTTCATCGGCGTACTCCACAACCTCATCGAGAAAATCCATATCCCCGGTTTCTTTAATATATTCGCACACTGCAAAGATCAGCCACAGTGGATCATCACAGGTAACAAAACCCTTTTCACCGGGAGCACTTACAAAGAAGTTATGATATGTATATCCATCGGAGAACATATGTCTGGCTGTAAACTTAATCATCTCTTTTGCACTTTGAGGTGCATACGGGAGAAGGGCAAGTAAATCCTGAAGTATATCTCTGAAACCATAACCATACTCAAAACCTGAATGATAGCGGGATTTCATTCTGTTAAGAAGAGCTACCATGGCACACTGGTACTGTAACCATTTGAAACCCGGTGTGAGTGAAGGTTCATTTGGTACAGATATCTGCAGTTTATCCAGTTCCTTGAGCCATTCACTTTTAACAGTATTGAACATTTCCCATGCTTTCTGAGGGACAAGAACTTCTGAGAGGAATTTTTTGAGCTCTTTTTTACCATTAACATAATAGTCCTCAGTACTTGAAGCGGCAAAGACCACTACTACCTCTTTTTCCTCTCCGGCATCAAGCTGCAGATCATTTTGAATCGCAGAGAGTGATGAGGTGAGTTCCTGGGCATCTTGATTTTTAAGATCACTTCTTTTCTCTACAGCTTCGGGATTTGCCATAGTTCTGGTATAATGGCCGACAAAGTCCTCATAATGTGTTGAGAAACTTCTGTTCTCAAGGGATGTGGTGTGTACACCGACTTTTCCAAACATATCCTTGATTTTGGAGTTGTCATCTGAAAAAGGAATCCCATAAGAGCTTCTCCATACAACACTGTTAATATCCTTGTCGATTATCGCACCGCCAAGAGTCAGTGTATTGTACCCGGAGAACTGGATTTCATTTGCGTCCCCGAGATTGACAGGGTTTACATTATAGAGTTTTAGTTTTTTTGTTTCAGAAGAATTGTTTTTTATCTTCAGGATCTGCACCATCGCATCATAGCTGTCTGGAATAAAGCTGGTTGTCTCCACATCGATATCACCATAGGCGGTCTTGCTTACAACATAACCGAAACCGAATTTTGTTTCAAGGGACTGTTCCGGCTTTAAAACAGGGTACCATGTGTTTGAAAAATAATCTCCCTTTTCATCAACTATATAGGCATATGGACCGAGCAATCTTGTTTTATAGGGGTCTTCATGTACAAAACCATTGGTAATGTCGCCTTCCTGGGTTCCTATTCTGGCGAATGCTGAACCATTATTGGTAAGCCCCCAGCAGAGAGTCTCTGTTTGCTTTTGATTTCTTCTTGCCAGAAGCATAAGCCAGGGCTCTCTTGTCACATCGCCCATGTGCTCTTTGATATACACTTCATTTTGGTCGGTAAATGTAAAAAATCCGTTCTTCTTAACCTCGTTTGTCATGTAACCCCCTTAAATGCAAATCTTGAAATCAGAATTATAACTACTTAAGATACATTTGAGCTTTCTGAAATATGCCTAAAAAAAAGGCCATTTATGATTTTTTTATCAAATCTGTTGTAAATTACACAATTTTTGCTTCATGATGATACTTTTTTTTCCAATTTTATTCAGAAATTACAATTTCTGGTATTTCCTATTACATTCATCTCTGATTTCAAAAAGCAGTCTTTAATCAGGCCGAATCCAAGGCTGAAAATTTTGCATTATAATTGCTTTATTAATACAAAACGACATCTCCAAAAAAAGACAAAACCTTATAAACAAGTCTTCTTATGATCAGAAACCTAAAGCTTCAGACAATTAGTATCATTACCAGTTTAGCGCTGGCGTTTACCCTTTTGGGGAAAGATTTTGACACCTACCTTGAAAATCTCCGAAAAGAAGAAGAGCTTTTCAGAGTTCGGCAACAGCAGGGTGCAGAGTTGATATTACAGCAACAGCGTGCTCATGCAACCAAATCACGAAGAGAATTTGTTCAATGGAGAAGAGAAAAAGAGAGGAAATTCCGCGAATACAGAGAACAGATCATTAACAAGTGGGGCGAATTTATCACACCATCAAATACACAATGGGTTGAATATTCCTCAGATGGTGAATCTGTCAGTTATGTCGATTTTAAAACTGGTACAGTTACAATAGAAATCCTTAACCACTCCAAAGACCAAGAAGAAGATATCATTGACAAGATAACAGAATCGGTTGAGAGAGTGGTGAGCAGCAGGGGCTCAGGCTGCGTTATCCCGGTCCACACAGATGAAGATGATAAAGCGATTCATGAAAAGCCAATATTAAAGGATCAGGTTCAACTCAGGGACGGCACACCTGTTGAACCTACAAATGCAGATGCACTTGTTAATGAACTTAAAACTGAAGGGAAAATTGAAACACTTCCCGCCCAAATTCCAGGCAGCTTCAAAACAGTCATCTCTTTTCCACTCGCACCGGAACATCTTCAGAAAAGAATGGAACCATACCTGCCATATATCCATAAATACAGCAAAAAATATAATCTCAGACCCGATAAAATACTTGCCATAATTCACACCGAGTCTTGGTTTAACCCTATGGCCATATCAAGTGCAAATGCTGTTGGCCTCATGCAGCTTGTCCCTGAAAGCGGCGGTGCCGATGCGTATGCGTTTGTCTACGGCAGTCCCGCAATCCCAACCCAGGAATTTCTGTTTGATCCCAAACGCAACATTGAACTTGGATGCGCATACCTGTTTATCCTCAACACCAGATATTTTCACGCTGTAAACGGAACGGTGAAAAGAAACTACTGTACCATTTCAGCATACAACACCGGACCAGGTAATGTGGCATTTGCCTTCACTGGTAACAGAAGAATCGGGGATGCCATTCCAATCATCAACTCTTTTCATACTGAGCAGCAGCTCTTTGATTTCCTCACCCAAACTCTTCCCTACTCTGAAACCAGGAATTATCTGCAAAAAGTGGTAGAGAGGATGAGTCAATATGAACCACTTTATCTGATCCATTAAATATTGCTAATTTATAACATGCAGGAGTCAGAATTTTTAGAATTGAAATCGAAAGATAATCCGGATGAAAAATGCATTTCTTCGCTACAGCTAAAGGTGAGGAGACCTTATATTCGCCACCCACTTTAATGCGGTTGTACTCACTGAGCCACAGTTCAACCAAGCTCACAGCAGGCATTAAGTATGGCGATTATTGTAACCATTTAGAGTGAAAACACATATATAACTTTATCAGAGTCGTAAGTTTATAGTGTTATTATACCTTCAATAATGTATAGGGTGATTCAGAAACGATTGATGTCACTAAAAAAGAAAAGACTCTTATCCCAAACGGGATAAGAGAGGAGATGTGATTAAGCGATGGTCATAAATTTACTTCCAGCCACTCCGCACACAGGACAGTTTTCAGGAACACTGTTTTCAACAGTATTGCCACACACTGGACAAACATAAATATCTGCACCAGGAAGATCACGCCCACCCTTGACTGCCTCGAGAGCTTTGGAGTAAAGGCCATGATGAATCTCTTCTACTGCCATTGCATATCTAAATGAAGTCTGTGCAGCTTTGTTCCCCTCTTCCTCTGCAAGCTTGACCATCTTGGGATACATACTTTTAAACTCTTCACTCTCCCCCTCTATCGCTTCCTGAAGATTTTCTGAAGTACTCTTAATTCCTTTCATAACCCTGAGATGAGCATGAGCATGAACTGTTTCTGCTTCAGAAGCTGCACGGAAGAGCTTTGCAACCTGATGAAGACCATCACTTTCAGCCTTTTTTGCAAAAGCTGAGTACTTACGGCTTGCCTGACTTTCACCTGCAAATGCTTCCTGCAAATTATCCATTGTAGACATAATTGTAGCTCCTTTTTGTTTAAGAAAAAACACTCAGCCCCAATAACAGTAATGATTACTGATATAATAGATGTACATCTTACAGTCAAAAATATTTTCATACTCAAACATCCCAGAGTTGTGTAGCAAATTTCAAGCTAATATTTAAAACACGACTTATCTTCTCCAGTCTATCGATTTCTGCTACTGTGATTCAGACGAAAGATAGTAACTACTCCGGGTGTGCATATGATCCTACCTCCACCCTTCTGTATACATTAGGAGTAAATTTATTAATACAGATTTGACGTTACCCCATTCAGGGGTTTTCTTTATTGAAAAGCATTTATTCATTTTCTCTTCAGGATCAGCAAGCTGTGCAAAACCTCCCCACTCTCAGCAAACTTTCCCTTTTATGGTTTATAATTCTGTTGATTTTTTCCTGCAACACTAAGAACGTCACAGGACAAACCTTTACTCCCCAGGCAAACACCCCTCAAAACAGCTTCTTTCAGGTGCAGGGAAATCAAATTCTTAGTCCGGACGGATCACCATTTCAGATCATGGGTGTGGCTTTTGGCAATCAGGTCTGGCACCCCCCCCCTCACCCTCCACCCAACCATCACGACCGTATAGATTATGGACGGGCTGCCGCAATGGGATTTAACACCGTTCGATTTTACCTTGACTATCGTCTTTTTGAAGAGGACTACGCTCCTTATCTGTATAAGGAGAGCGGCTTTGAGTGGATAGATCAGAATATTCAATGGGCAAAGGAGCATGGCATCTCTCTTATCCTGAACATGCATTACCCTCAGGGTGGTTTTCAGTCCCTTGAGAGAGGTGGAGCACTCTGGAGTCAACGAAGTAATCAGAAGCGTTTGATTGCACGAAGGTACAAAAACAAGCCTCAGATACTTGGGTTTGATCTGGTAAACGAACCGGTGGTAACAGAGAGTATAGATCAGTGGATTAATCTTGCAAATGAGATAGTAACCAGCATCCGAGAGGTCAATCCCAATCACATAACCATAATTGAGCGCCTGAATGCAAACCTAAGTCGTACCAATGATCCCTGGAACCCCAACCAGAACGGGGAAATGAATTTTTTCCTTATAGATGATCCCAATCTAATATATCAGTTTCATTTTACTCACCCTTCGAATTTACTCACCAGAATGCTCCCTAAGTTCCGTCAACTGTCGGTATAACAAATTCCTGGCCTGATGAAGAAAGAATTGAAGCACCCGGGGGAATGAACTGGAGCTGGGCTACGTTTGAAAATCCTGCTGCTGCAAGTGGCACTACAGACTGGACCTGGTATGAGGGTGTTCCTGTAAGCATTACAGATGTTACACATGTAATCGGCCGCCCGGCTCTTCAGGGAAATGATATCGGAGAAGGAACCGTGTGGTTTGACGATATCACACTGGTAGAAAGGGATGCAAGTGGGAATGAAACCGGCCAATGGAGCTGGGATTATAACAGAAATGATGATTTTTATTACTGGTCCGATCCACAACAGGGGTCAGGTACATGGAGCGCAACTGAGGGACGCGAGGGGTCAGGTTGCTGGAAAATCACTGGTTCAGGCCGTGATGCAGTACTATCTGACGGACTGAACATGATCATGCTTAAAAGGGGGCATTCCTACACTATGAGCGGCTGGATGAAAACCGAAAATCTCCCCCCTGCAGCACAGGCCCGTATAAGACTTGATTTTTATAGCTCTGATGGAGAATTATACAAGTGGAACAGGGAGTATCTTGAAGCAGAACTTGATCGGTATCTTGAATTTGGCCGCCAACATAATGTCCCTCTTTACCTTGGGGAGTTTGGATGCATTACAGGGGCTTTTGAGGAGAACCGGGGTGGGCTTATATGGGTAGAGCAGATGCTCCAACTCTGTGAGGAAAAGGGTATTCATTATAATTATCATACCTGGCATGAAACTGCGTTTGGAATTTATCAGAATCCACCCCATCTGCCGTTTGATCCATCCACGGGGAATCAGGAGCTCATTAATCTTTTTACACGGATGCAGAGGAGATAGAGTCAATGCCCCCTTAGAATCTTTACCACTATCCAGTCTTCAAGGATAGTGGATTAAGCTCTGAGCGCCTCAAGTGATAGGGGAAAATTGGCCGATATCCCTGCCAGCTACTATCAGATAATCGGCACCAGCTAACTGCTTATAATTCCTCAATAAACCCAATATGAACTTATCAATTTCTACCGAAATGTTGTCAAAAACCGGATACAGGGTCTGAGAGATCACATTTTCAACTATGAGCGCAGATTTTTTTTTATATTAATTTATAGGCTCGGGTTGCTGAGGCACCCGGTGCACTTAAACGATTAAAACGGTTTGGCTTAATGTAACCGACAAATTTCAACGCTTTAAAGGAGCCGTTTTGTATGCAACACTGTAGGTATATCACATTTTCTATCCTTTTTTCTGCTCTATTATGTTTAATCCATGCAACCGATTACCAGCCCTGGAGTCAGCAACCCCCGGGAGGTCTGTCGGTCGAGCAGGTACCTATGTTTGTCACCATATCATGGGATGATAATGCCCGGTCCGGAGATGGAGCTCTGGACACCGGAAGTTATTACACTTCAATGAGATGGATTCTTGAGTTTATGCGCGACAGGAAAAATCCTCCCGGACTTGGCAATGCTGCCACCTATGACGGATCACCTGCACGGGCATCTTTTTACAACAACTCCACCTATATGTCTGCAGGTGCAGTTGATGCTCCCAATCTGGTAAAAAAAATCTATCATGAAGCCTGGGTAGATGGCCATGAGGTCGCAAACCACACCCATAGCCACGGGCATGGGGGAAATTTTTCCGTAGACAGATGGATCCAAGAAATACAGCTCTGTGAAGACTGGCATCTTAAACCGGTACCAGGTCCTCTGGTAGGACCACATGATATGACTCCAAATCAGGGTGCTGGGATTCCTGAAGCGGATTTCGTAGGATTCAGAGCACCTTTCCTTGAATACAATGACAATATGTTTACCGCATTAAGAGCACTTGGCTACCTATATGATACATCGATTGAGGAAGGATACCAGTATGATCAGGATGGAACCAATTTCGCCTGGCCATACACAATGGATTACGGTTCCCCGGGACACGACGTGTTTGTAGGGTGGGGCGATAGAGACCCTGTTGGCAACCATCCAGGACTATGGCAGTTTCCTATTCACTGCCAGATTGTACCCGATGATGCTTCAGTTGCAAACTATGGGCTTGACTACTCACTGCGCCAGGCTATGAGTGAGAGGGTCAGTTGGGACTGGAATACAGAATCAGGAAAAGTCACCGGCTTTGATTACAACAAATTTGTTCAGTTCAGCATGAACGAAGATGAGGTGCTGGCGGTTCTGAAACATACACTGCACCGCAGGCTTCAGGGTAACAGAGCACCTCTTAACCTCGGTGCCCATACCCAATATTACCACAGAACGTATAGTGGATTCAGAAATACCGATTACAGAAAAGCGATGGAAGTGTGGGAAAAATTTATCGACTATGCACTTACTATCCCTGAAGTCAGACTGGTCACTGCAAGGGATGTGATTGAGTGGTGCAGAAATCCCGTAGCCCTCGAAGATCTCCAAAACCGGGTAATCGTCTCCATTTTACCAGACTCGATCCCTGTATATCAGGATGTGGACATCCCCGACTGGGATGAGAATGCAACTTATGGCAAAGATGATGAAGTGGTGTGTAACAATCATATCTGGTTTTCCTCATCATGGTACATAGCCCCCGGAGAGCACCCCGGTGACTATGAGGGATGGATCGATATGGGACCAACAGGCGGCTATAAAGTCACCAGAGCAGGGACAGTAGACCATGAAGGTACCCACCTCTTTCCTACCGGATCTGATGTCTCCTTTAACTTCACTCCCCACAGCGGCTATTCAGTAGCACAGGTGTTGGTTAATGGAGAGGAGATTTCTCCAACTCAGCAGTACAGCATTTCATCAATAAATGAAAACTATTCCATTGCAGTCAGGTTCAGCTCCGGCGAAACCAATGTGGTAGCTGCTTCTCCCACTATTTCACAAAGAGATATAAGAATCAGCACAATATCAAGAGAGCGTCTGTCTGTTACAGTTCCTCAGCAGGGTGTATGGCAGATCGGCTTATACAATGCAAACGGAAGATCAATAGGCAGTGTGTCTCAGAGGCTGAGAGCCGGTGAAAATGTAGTTGATTTACCTCAAAATATCAGTTCTCAGCTTGTCCTGCTACGTATACAGGGCCCGCAAAACACGACTAAACAGATGAGACTGATGATACCCTGAATACCCTCATACAATGCTCTGTTCACCTTCGGGTGACAGAGCTTTTCCTCTCATTTGATTCAAATTCAAATCAATTTAAATATCTGCATCAGATGTATGGGATTTTTTTATACCCGGAATTTTCAGAAACAGTCACTACTTTTTTTGGGATTACACCCAATTAGAAAAACTGCTTGTGAGAGACCTGCTAACCCAAACTGTAATAGACAATATACTCTGCCAAAAAATCAGTGAAATCCAATCCACTCTATGGTCTTTAAAATTGATAAACACACCTACCCTGAAGCCTGATTTATGATTTGGATTTATCCAGATTGTTTTATTTTCTCTGTCTTTGTAAATAACTATTTTATTAATCAACTTTTTCATAAACCTGAGTTTCAGTACCGACACGCACTCGTTTGTTATTGAGTTTTAAAGAGATACAGCCTTGTAATATATCATTACAGATAAGGAATTTGATTGTGGGTAAAATATTGCTGATTTTGATTTTTCTTTTAGTAGGTGTTGCACACAGTTTTAATTTTATGCTGTCAGCCGATATTGGTCCACAACCTTCATTCCGCGGCCATAAAGATGAAGAGGTTTCTTCTGATTCTGTTAGAAGTATTATCATTTCACACTTAGAGTCGTTGGAATTTCACACTTCAACTACCGAATCCGAGCAACATGTAATCGGCCTCAGAAGAGATACCGGTTATAGACTTTACTCACTGCTCTCTTGGGCCGCTTCGCTTGGTGATACTTCACTTTGTGCCCTGATACTCGAACAAGGCGCAAAGTTAAATGTTTTTGAATGCGAGCGCAACGCACCCCTTCGTGTTGCGGCAGCTGCAGGACATGAAGATTGTGCAATTTTTCTCATTAAAAAAGGCGCACCGATAGACGCCGTCGATTTTTCCGGAAAGAATATCCTCCATTACGCAGCACAAACAGGTTCAATGGAGCTTCTGAGAACTTCTTTACAGGCTGGTGTTGACCCGAACTTCCGCACCAAAAATGGCAGAACAGCATTGATGCTGGCTGCATTAAATGGACACCTCGAAATACTTGACACACTCATTTATTATGGTGCTGATCCCAACCTGATCGATAATTTTGGAGCTAATTCACTTCTGCTTGCATTGTTGAATGATAACGCTGATTGTATGTCGTATCTGAGCCAACTGGGGTTAAGTTTTCCGTCACATATCAGTGGGGACCAAATTCTTTGGTTTATTTCACACACTGGGACTCTGGGCCAGTTTAAACGCCTTATTGAATTAGATGCTAAAGGTGAACTGGAATTTACCAGGACCATGAACAGAGATGGAGGAGCAGTATTCAGGGCTTTGCATAATCCTGACCCTGAAATAGTGAAATACCTGTTGGAGAACAATTTTGAATTTGATTTCGAGTGGATAGAGAGCATCAGTTTGAGGAGAACAGTCGGCGATCTCATCAATTCTGGCAATTTTGGAAATCTTAAACTGCTCTTTGAGCACGGATTTAATCCATCAACTATTGACCATCAGTCGAAATCTTTACTATATACCGCTGTAAAGAGTAATAAGTACGATATCGCGAGGCTGATCCTCGAATATGGAGTAAACCCCAATAGAATTGAAGGTGTTGCCCAGTTGTTCAGTACGCCTCAAACCACATCTCTTATACAGGCTGTAACAAACAATAATCTTGAAATGGTAACCCTGCTTTGCGAATATGGTGCTGATGTAAATTTGGTTCCTGAGCACGGTGAAAGTGCCTTGCATATTGCTGCTAGAGAAGGCTATTCCGGGGTTATGCGTGTTCTTATCGAACATGGCGCAGATCTTTTTTCAAGCCACGATTTCTGGAACAACACTCCATTTACATACGCACTTCGCTCCGGCAACCAGGAAACAGTTTTACTACTTGAAAATGCAGGGGCTCTTGATACTGCGAGGATTGACCTGGAAAGAGAGCTGGCAAATGCAGCAGGAAATTCGAATACCGACATAATCGACTACCTGCTTCAAAAAGGAGTGGACCCACACACCTCTGCCTTTTCAGAAGATATTCTGCTGGTACGTGCGGTCAGTGCAGGACATATAGATGTTCTGCATCAGTTTCTGGAATTGGGACTTAATCCCAATAATCCAAGTTTTGATGACCCTATTTTATACAAGATTCCTTACGACAGCACAGATATCCTTTCTCTTCTGGTGAAATATGGTGCAGATATCCATAACACCAGAAGAGGTACTACGATTCTTGAATATGCCACATTCGGTCAAAGTTATGAGTTTATCAAATATCTTCTGGACACAGGAGAATGGGATTGTTCTGTGTTGGAGAAGGCCCTCATCAATTGCCTGAAAAGAGGCAGATATGATGTGGTTGAGAGGTTAAAAAAAACCGGGGTTGAAATTTCCCGTAACTGGGACAGGAATGAATTGATCGAAATTTTTGACATAGCATTAACAGAAGGAAATACCAATCTGGTAAAAAAAATGTGGCGGAGAATGAAAATCAGGCCAGACTACGCACTGGAAGCATCGGTAAAACATGGTCATTACCAAATTACACAGTTTCTGATCCGCAGAGGAGCTGATGTAAACTCTTATGGAAAAAAACATCTCCAAATTCCACCTTTTCTACAAGCTGTAGAAAATGATGATATTGAAACTGCACGCCTTCTAATTAATAGTGGTGCCCGTGTTGATACCGTTCATAATGGATACAATGCTCTTTACAGGGCAGTATCAAATGGTAATAAAGAAATTGTAAAATTGCTGCTTGCTTACGGAGTATGCAAATATTCTTCAGATAATGAGGGTACCCATCTTAAAGAAGCATTGAAACAACGTGATGATCGGGAGATTTTTGATATACTGGGATTTGACTATGAAATAATCATGAGTGAAACTGAGCAATATGTAAACAATGATCCAACTTTACGACCTGAAGAACTTTTGTGTGATGATCTTTCCGGATACTACAACCTATACAACATTCTTAAAAAAAAGACATTAGATGCTTATGGAGCCGATCTTAATACCATTTGTTATGGCTCTTCAGTATATGATATCATCATGAATTCAGGTTACTATGAAGCGATCAAGCTGATTCTAAAAGATGGTGCAGATCCCAACATTATAAATCTAAGGTCAAGAAACAGAGGCACTCCTCTTTTAACTGCGATACAAAATAACAATAAACTAATCGCTTTTCTTCTACTTGAATACGGGGCTGATCCCAATATTGCAAACAGGCACGGTGAGACTCCCTTAATGTTTGCTGTTCAAAATGGATTTGTGGATCTTGCTGCAACCCTTATAGAAGCTGGTGCAGATGTGTTTGCTGTTTCAACTCCACGAGACAACAGGGAAGAAATCAACGTCGCTTCTGTTGCTGAAAACAAGATTCAGTTTTTGCCGATTCTGAACAATTCCGGTTTACAAGATATCAGTTTAAACCAATTCTATAACGCGGTTGTTTCCGGGAAATTAAGAAGTATTACAGAACATGTCCCACTTTTTAAGGAAAGAAACAATCCTGAATACAAAAATTCCCAAGCGCTCTGGTGGGCATCCAGTCCAGTTGTGGTTAAAAAGCTGTTGGAATTAGGATATGATCCTGACATAAGAAACAAAGAAGGTATAACCTATTTTATGTACACTGTTCAAAAGGGACGGTTTAAAACTGCAGAACTTCTCCTCAGGCACGGTGCAGATATCAATGCATTTTCCCACGATACCGACAGATATTCCAGGTTAAAAGGCAATGCTCTTATGCAGGCTGTTAAATCAAGGAAATACACTACCGTTAGCTGGCTCCTTAAAAACGGAGCTGATCCAAATCTTGAAAACAAAGAGGACGATTTTCACACAGCTCTGTCATACGCAGTCCAGAGGGGAAATGAGCAAATCGCCTCGCTTTTATTGGAGTATGGTGCGAAAATACCGGTAGAAACAGAAAAAATCCATTCGCTCATACAACGTGCTATCAGTAATGATGTGTTAAGTATAGTACAGGCTATTTTTGAAGATGAACTTTTGCATTCAACAGCTTTTAAAAAACGCTCTTCTTCTGATTCTCCTGATGCTCGCAATCAGATGAATATTTTCTCCAGACCCTCCAGGTGTTACTATACAGAGCACCTCACGAATGCAGTCTCCCAAATCAGACCACGCCATGTATTTCTTATTATCGAGCATGGAGCTGATTCATTGCATTCAAACATAAGTGCTATGCCTCTGAGGAAAGCCCTTGAGAAACATAGACATTCAAGAGACAAAGATTCCATAAACCAGATTATATCCAGGCTTCTTATAGAGGGTATCTTTTCAACAGATGCAATTGAGGATATAGAAAACGCACTTGTATGGGCAGTAAATGAAAATTTTCCAGAAGCTGTCCAAGCAGTCTTAAAACGCATGGAAAATACAGAGCATTTTAAACAAACAATTTCCTCCATGCTCAAGGTTTCAATTGCAACTGGCAACGTAAAGCTTACAAATCAAATGTTGGATTATGTTTTTACCGAAGTATTCACTTTTGAAAAAGAAGATACATTAAACCTGTTTCACACCGCTATCCGATATGGTGATGCAAATACATTCAAGCGGCTTATTGACAATGGGTTTGACGCTCTTCTTGTTATGGAGAATGGAGAAAATCTGCTATGGAAAACAAAATTCAGTCCTTTTTATTGCAGAGTTAACCAAAAACAAACAACATCCGACAGCTCAGGTATGAGATCCATTATTACCGATCTTTGTGACATGGGAATTAATATAAACGCACAGAATAATGAAGGCAAAACCGCCCTTCACCAGGCCTGCTATAACCGCGATTATGAAATGATTAAAACCTTAGTAGAGAACGGAGCACGCACAGATATTCAGGACAATCAAGGGATGACCCCATTGACAAAGGCAACAAAAAGAGGGTTTCATGAACCGGTTCATTTACTTGCAACAAATGAATCAGTCGTTAATATTCAGGATTCTCTTGGAAATACAGCTATTCACTATGCAACCCAGAGATATTCAATAAGTTTAGATTTGATTGAGACATTACTTCAATTGGGTGCAGATTACAGAATCACCAACCATAATGGAAATACATTATTAACAAACCTCATAGAAAGCGCTCAGGAACCACTGCTTCGCTGGGTCATTGAGCAAACCGATCGTTTTCCTGAAGCAAAAGAACTGACAGAAGCGGCACTTGTAAACTCAGCACGTCGCTGCAGAACCGAATCAATCCAATTTCTGCTGGATAATAACATTTCAGTTCAAAGTCGTGATTCATCAGGACGGTCTGTACTTAATGCAGCCGCTGCAAATTGCTGGTCTGAAATTATATCATTGCTTCTCTCCGAAGGCGCGAGGGTCAATGAGGCAGATGCTCTCGGTGTCACTCCCCTGCTTTCATCTGTTTACCACAACAGAAACACAGAAGTTACCGAGCTTCTGCTTAATGCTGATGCTGATCCCAACAGAGCTGAAGATTTCTGGGGTCAAACACCTCTAATGATTGCATCATCTCACCGTCATTCAGAAGAAATTACAACAATGCTTCTTAGAAAAGGAGCGGATATGAATGCACGGGATTTCTATGGTTGGTCTCCTTTGGTTTATGCCATCCGCGCCGGAAATCACGGTGTATCTAAAATTCTTATCGAAAATGGGGCTGATGTTAATGCCACAGATCTCTATGGGTGGACTCCTCTTTTTCATGCTGTATCATCCCGATCTGATGAAATCATTGGTCTTCTCCTGAAATCTGGTGCTGAAGTCAACATTACAAACGACTCTGGTATTCCTATTCTGCACCATGCAGCTAAAACCGGAAACACCGATGCACTGAGATTATTGCTTGATAGAGGAGCTGATATTCTACTTACTGACAACAAAAACAGGACAATATTTGACTACGCAGAAGATATAAACGATGATATTTTCTTATTTCTTAACAGTAACTACCGGTGATATTCTATGTTAAAAAACAACCTGTTCAATTTACTTTCCATTTGCACTGCTTCTGTGATATTTACTTCAGGCTGTGTTTCAGTAAAAAGAGACTATTCTACAACACTTCCCGATACCCGTCTCAACTGTATGCATAGAATACTTCTCCATGCCGCAGAAGAAAATCATCATGAAATTGTTGCTGAACTACTGAAAAAAGGTGTTCCATCGATTCTCCCCGACCAAAGGCAACGCAGAAATCCCAATTCAGCGTTTATCTCAGCGGTGATGAATGGGAGTGTAGATGCTGTTGAAGAGTTACTTTCATTCGGCATTGACATAAGAGAATGGAAAGCCGTTAAATCCCTTGATATTGCAATGGAAAGTAATAATTCCACATTGTTTACACTACTTTTAGACAGTATCCCGGAGGAAATTTTTAAGGAACAGGGATCTGTTACATTAAAAAACGCTATAGTGAGAAGAGATATACAGTTTGTATCACTACTGCTGCAACACGCCAGGATGGAACAGATTAGAAAAGATGTTGAATATATCCTCTCTGCTATACGCCCCAGAAACATAAATTCATTTACCAATAAATCAGCTCCTAATCTTACCTCCATGGAGAATGATACAAAAATTGTAGAAATGCTTCTCAAGACGGGCTTTCCCGCAGAACCTGCTATACAGGACAGTTTAGATACGAGCAATAAGACCATTCCACCACTGATAATGGCATGTAAAGAAAAGAGATCTGGTATTGTAAAAGCATTACTTCGTGCCGGAGTTGATGTTAACAGAAGACATACATTGTCTTCGGGCTACAGCACAACAGCTCTGCTTGAAGCGGTTGGAAGCGGTTGTGAACAATGTGTCCGCAAACTAATTGAATCTGGGGCCGATATCCAAACCCCCAACCACAATGGCCTTACTCCACTAATATTGTCGAGCCAAAAAGGGTATTACACCATTACACAACTCCTTATATCTGCTGATGCAGAGCTGGAACACAAATACCGGGAAGAAAACAGGCCGGAAATGAGTGCCCTGATGTATGCAGCATTGAATGGAAATGAAAAATGTTTTAAACTGCTGATTGATGCAGGTGCAGATACTTACATTTCCCAAGCCGTAAAACCAAGCATTCTGTTTTTAGCTGCTTCAGGTAAAAACAAAGAAATTATTGATCTGATATTGGATATGGATGTAGACATTGCTGCAGAAATTGACAGGGATCAATCAGCAATAACTGTTGCAAGTTCCTCTGGACACTACTCATTAGTCAAAGCCTTGCTTGAACATGGTGCTGATCCCAACAGTAATCATCCCGAAGGTTGTTGCCCGCCTCTTATGGAGGCGTCCTTTAACGGGGACTACAAGAATGTGGAATTGCTGGTAGAATACGGAGCTGATATACATTTCAGATCTTCTTCTAAGAATAGGAGATGCCACACACCTCTGGAATGTGCTCTGTTAAGCGGAAATGCTGAAGTCGTTGAGAAGCTCCTTGATTATGGTTGCAGCCTGGACAGTGTTCAAAAAGTTTACGTTTCTAACTCTTACGAGATAAACCCTTTTATGATTGCCCGAGTTGACCCAACGGGTGAAATTGTCTCTGTGCTTGTAGAGGAGGCAAGAAAACAGAATGCGGAAAGCTGGAACGACAGTGTCCGGATTTTATTCCACTACGCTATTTCAAAAAACCTGAACCATTTCTTCGCACTTATCAACTCAGAAGTACCTTTAGATCTTATATACCATGATGGATACACTCTACTTCACGGAGCTGCCGGGGTTGCAAATGCCGCGCTTTGTGAATATCTCCTCCTTAACGGAGCGGATGTCAATGCTGAAAATGATTCAGGAATTACACCGCTTATGTGGCATCTGTTCAGCCCTGTCGGTAGTCTTTGTGTAACAACAATTCTAACCCTTTTGGAATATGGTGCAAAAATAGATTATGATCTCATCGAACACAGAGATGCATTAGAGATCGAAGAAGTACAATTAAAGACCCGTGGAGATGTAATAACATTTGTACAAACAATTTTACCTAATTTACAACTAATACATCAGGATTATTATTAAAATTGGGAGATTTCAGTACAAAAACACCAAGACGCACTAATATTGTTTATTAGGCTCAGTTTTTCCCGACTAAAAGAACAGGATGTAAGGAAATGACAAAATTCATTCTTTTGATTCTTTCTGTTGCAAGCCTTTGTGTTGCAGAAAAACAGTATTGTATCGAACCAAAAATCAATGTCGGCGACACTATACATGTTGCTTACACTATGTATACAACACAGAGAAACGTATCACAAAAGGTGGAGAACTCCATAAATTTTACTATTTATGTGAAAGAGCCACATAGTGAGGGCTACAGGATTTATTCCAAACTCGATTCAGTGGCTATGGATTTACCAACCATATTAGGAGGCACAAGAAGGATCAATACAGCCTGGGATCTTGACACTATGGATAATGACATTTACGACGAGAAATATCTTTTCACAGTATTTTTCAAGACATTAACACAGACCCCATTCACAATGCTCATGGATGAACAACTTAATATAATCAGTGTTGAAGAACAGGATAGCTTTAAAGAGCAATTTATCGAAAAATTAAAATCTAATCTTGAACTGAATTGCTCTGAAGGTAAAAAATTCGTATCAGATTTGGTTCACTCAGTTTTTGACAATGAAGAAATATTTGACCTTTTCAAAACACCTCAAAGCAGCAATTTCAAAGGAAAGGTCCGGTTAAACGAGGTATGGGAAAGTAGCGTTGAAGAAAAGATCGGTGATTTATCTTTAACCGTCACAGCACAAAACCGACTTATCGAGGCATCACTATCAACGGTTTTGATTGAGGTTAACGGTACAGTTGAACAAAAGGCATCTTCCGAATCATCAAGTTACGGGACTCGTATAAGCGGAACACAACATGGTCGATTTCGAATCGGTGTAAATCATGGATTTCCAATTGCAGCAGAAATATTCCAATATTTAGATGTCCAGGACGGATCTAACCGCCGATCCAATCTAAAAAACATCATTCAAGTCAACATCCAGAGAAGAAATAATAATAACACCTCAAGCACATTCAGAACAGATTGCCCTCTTTTGAAAAAAAGCTACAATTTCTTTGGCAACAGATTTCCTGTTATGGCGTTAGTTGACATAGACAGTCAGAGATACTCCATTTACGAAGCCTTTGCAGATATTAATAGAAACGCCTTTTCCCTTAATCCTCAAACTGCTCCGATTTTGAAAAAAAAGGGAATGAGTCTGATCATGCAGACCAGAGACAGTAGTAATTTTGCTCTTGAAAACAATATTAATCGATTCGTAATGCCCGAAACACAAAATTACTTGTTGTACAAATTTCAGAACTCTTCTGCTTTTAGGATCTGGAGCCATAAATTTTCTTCTCATGAATTATTAAGAATTGATGAACTCTATCACAGAATGATTAATCCTGTATTACTAAACCCCCGCTTTTACACAGTACATTATGCTGTTCCCAATCTTCGGGCAATCGGTATCCTCAATGATACTTCAATAAACGGGTTCGATACACCTGGCACTGGTAAATGGTTTGCATCAATGAATTCAGAACGTAATTTTAACAAATTTGAAAATGCGGGAATAAACCTTTCCTATCTGGAACTCATTTTCGATACAGGGGAAATCGGTGGTATTTATGAACCGGAACGGATGAGACGTGTGGAAATGTTTGTAGAAAAGATTAAAACACATCCCACTGTTAATCACGTTTTCTCTGGTGTCGACTTGCTGAGATGGGCTTCCGAAGCGTTATACGGATGCAGCCATGCTGCCGATTCAAAAACCTCTATCTCACAAGCTCTCATCAAACTCGCTCTTGCTACCATGGATAATACAAATGGGGATTATTATTATAACAATACCAGGTACTACTACCACACCTGGTATAATCAGTGGATCTCACCAGGTGCAAAAGCCATGCGTTTAGTTATTTATCTCAATACCTGTGAAGATGAGGAAATCGCTGCATTGATGAAGGAGTGCCGTTTGTTGTGGGAAAATAGGGCTTTTTGATTGGTATCTCTGTCAAATGCTTCACAAACATAAATATAACAGTCCAAAACGGACTGAAAGAAAAAAAAATTACCATTTTGAGTTCGTCTATTATTCTAATGTGTACGAAATGTAAATAAGGGTTATTCTTTTGAGTTAGCAAAACACATTTATTGTTTTTGCTGTGTGTTCACAAAAGCATACCCTTGTTTATATTCAAATATAAAGAAACCTCTGAAAGTAGCCTGATAAAGTACGCGAAATACATATAGTAAGGAGTTCTTGTAGTGAAAAAAAATCAGATAGTGATCAAAATAATTGCAGTTTGGCTAATAATTGTGCAGTCTTTGTATGCGTCACACCTTAAGCCCCAAGCGGTTTCCGGTGCTCTTGAGGCAGGAAATAAGGAAGTGGTCTACCGATCAGCCCTTCCCGATGAAGTGCTTTTTCAGGTAAGAGTTTCTGTTTCTCCTGATGATCATCTTACATATCTCTTTTTAGGTTCAGTAATTCCGATCGATTCGGCTGACACTGGTCATTATATGCGCATTTACGAATACATTCCGGGAAAGAAGGTACATATTGTTGATTCTATGCCTGTAATGCCATTCAATTCAATTTGGACTATGGAGGAAAACGGGGTTTATTTTGAACACATGTTACTCCGAAATTATGACAATCTACATCTCAGTGGTGATACGCTCTTTTATTACCAGGAAATAACTTATCCTGAGTATGATCACCAAACAGATGTGAAATTTACCTACGATAGAGAGTATTTCATGTATGTGATCGGCTCAGAGCAAAATCCCATTCAAACAGATGAGGTAAGGTTTCGCAAATCAAACAGAAGACTGAGTGTTCATTCGTTGGAGAACGTGGCAATTTCTCCCAACGGTAATTACACCTCCCGAAACAATATGTATAATATCTCATTTTTGCTTACATCAGATTATACCGAAGATGAAATAATGCAATCGTTTAAGACAAAAGAGGTGTTCGCACTACCAAAATTTACTACAGGTTATGACCTGATCACCTATTTCCCCGGATTCGAAGAAATGGAGCAGCCTTGTAATGATGAATATGCTCTGTTCGGCGGTATGGACTGGCACCCTGATGGAGATGTGCTTTTTTTTGATAACAGCGGAATCTGTTATGCATGTATCTGGATGTTTGATTTGAAGAGTAAAGAGGTAAAGAAACTGGTTGCCGACCATGAAGCGATACACCCTTTCTATTATGAAAAAAAAGGACAGCAGTATCTTGCGTATGTGCAGGAAAATGAAGTACGCAGATACAGCCTTGGGCCTATTAACAGTCAAAAATAAAAATGAGGAATTTTTTTGATGATACAAGGCCAAAATAAGTGAAATGGAATACGAGGCCGCTCTAAAACATCTCGAGTCTACCAAAATTCGAAATGCTGAATACTATTATTTGTTGTCATATATATACGATAGAGACTGGCATCTAAAAGTGTCTGCGAACTTATTCAAGTGAATGATGAATCTACCCTGTTTCAGTAGACACATATTACCCCTGAATATTTAATTTATTGGAAAAGGAGATTGTGTCTATGGGTAACTGCAGGTATGATGAAGAATTTAAGAGTGAAGCAGTTCGCATGGTGGTTGAAGACAAAAGAACTTACCATTCAGTTGAAAAAGCACTTGGTATTGGCAATGGTGTTTTGAAGGATTGGGTTGAAAAATACCGGAAACGGAACACTATCAATTCTTTTGAGAAAGGCGACCTCGAAGCCGAAAATCGTGAGTTAAAAAAAAGAGTTGAGCAGATCACAAGGGAACGCGACATATTAAAAAAAAGCAGTGGACATCTTCTCAAAGGACCAGAATCCATATACAAGTTCATAGCTGGATACCACACCGAATTTACAGTGCAGGAGATGTGCCGGATACTTAATGTCTCGCAGTGGTTTTTACAAGTGGTTTAACCGTAAGCCGTCTTTAAGGGAGTCAGAGAATATTATGCTGACTAAAAAAATCATGAAGTATATATAGAACACAAAAGGCGAATTGGCTGTTCGCACCGGAAAATTTCCTAAAATCACCGAAAAAAGATTTCCGATTACAGAATATAGCCAGTTAATAAGAGAATGCATTGGAGGATAAACCCAGGGGTACCCTGAGGGTTTACAAAAGCACCCCCGGCAGATTTTCCCCTCACCAGATTTCTGGACTTATTATGGGGTGTACCAAACCCCCAACCACCACCTAATAAGTCCTACTGCTTGTACTGTTTCAGTCTATTCTTGCATTATAGCTTACACCACTGTCATCATCTTCGTCAACAATACTGAGGGTGCCGAGATCGTTTTTGAGCAGATACATATATGCATCAATAGATTCGGTTGTTTGGATTGTGTATGTGGTCCCCCTGAGTGGCTGAAAATGAGTTCCAGTTCCTTGCATCGACTTCAAAGTAACTGCTGACGGAGTTTCTATTAGGCAGAACTGATCTTATTCAGCACTGCCTAGCAAGGTAAAACCTGATGCTATTGCCACTCCCTTGGAGGAAGAGTGCCACTGTACCTTTGGAAATGATCAATATACCGTTCAACATAATCACTATATTCAAAATCCTGGGTAAAGATCAGTGTCTGACCAACGATCTGGAATTGAAACGACATCCCAAAGTCAGTGAGGGTAGCGGTGTTTCCGGAGATTGTATAACCAGAAATTTGAGGGGAATGTCCGCGTTCATGAATAATAACTGTATTGCTTGTTACTTCTATAGCAAACCACGATTCTGCCAAAGTGTATGTTTCGGAATATTCCCAAACAACTACCCCATCCTCTAACTCTATATCCTCTTCTTTAATCAGTACCCAACTTCCTATTAACCCGCTTACAGTGCCATCTCCGTCACTCCCAGTTACAGTCAGCACCGCCTCATTGCTTTGGTCCTCTCCCACGGAGTTAAAAACAACACATCTGAATACAGAGTTATTCAAAGACTGATGCACAGTATTAATAGTATAGGTACTTTCTGTTGCATTCGGAATAGGAATTTCATTTCTATACCATTGGTAGTTAAGGAAATCCCCGTTTGCTGCAACTGCAAACGTAACCGGCTGTCCCTGCTGGACAGTACTGTCTGAAGGGTGTGAGGTTATTTGCGGTGCAGATATCACAACAGTTGTAATTGTCAAAACCGCCGGTTCACTTGTGACTGTACCATCTGAACCAGATACTATACAGGTAAACACGGCTCCATTATCTTCGGCTGTAATTTCAGTTAAGATGTAACTACTCTCAGTCGCTCCTTCAATAAGCACTCCATCTCTGTACCACTGGTAACTTAAACCATTACCTGTAGCTGAAACCGTGAAAGTGGCACTTTGATTCTGACTTATATTCACTATAGCATCAGCAGGCTGAGCAGATATCGAAGGACCTGTTGGATTAGACCCAAAGGGATTGGAATCATCACTACAGGATATAAGAAACATAGCCATCAAACAAATTTGCAACACTGTAACTGAATGTTTTAACATATTAAATCCCGCATGAATAATTAATATTTGTTGATCATAAGCACAGGTGTGAGTAGTTAACAAAATAGTAGGAGTTCAGACATATTATAAGTAAAATAGTAAATTTACAATCACACTTACACATTTTGCTCACAAAGGTACTATTTCCCAAACAAGATCAGGTGTTATCATAATAATCACAGTCTTCGAGAGCAGGAAGAAAGACCTGAAAAACAGACAACCGACGACTAAAATAGTTCGCGATTGAGAAATGATAGAAGTGAAGGCCACCCCGAAAAAGAGCGGCGGTTCACCGCAACCTCACCGGACACGCGACCGGGGTACTTTAAGGATATACCCGCACGTATTTTTTTTCTTGGAAATTGAATTTACAGATCACATGCAAAAGCGCACAGGGTAGGAAATCCTGTGCTTTTGGAGACGTAAACCCGTTGGGTTAAGGAAGGGGAAAATTGTGATAAGGAATTTTCTGGCAGGGAAAGCATTTCCTTGTCCCTTTACTCCCCCACGCTCCAGAAAACATATTTACTGAAAGCAGCATTTCCCTTTCCCTATTATAAATTTACAAACATCACGATTCTCAAAAACACTCTCAATTCCCAGGTAATTTTCTCCTGTCTACAATTCTCTCAGAAGTTTTACAGTCCCAAAACAACCGGACATTACTCAAACTCGTACCGGTCTGTTTAACAGGGTAGCAGTTTTTCTGATCATCACCGTTTTTCAGAAAAAACCTACCTGCATTATTAATCCTTTTTTATGGAGGTTGTTTTATGCCTGTTATGGAGTTGCACGAAGATGTACAGGATGTTGTTGAAGTAAGTGAAGAGGAAATTCTCGATATGCCGGAAACAGAGGGTTCTATCGAACAGAAAGTGGCTGCAATCAGGGGCAGGGTTGCCGATCCACACATGCCGGTGACCATCTTTGTGGCTGAATTTGGTAAGGATCTTGCCCACATCGAGCAGGACAGGGATGCATGGATTGCATGCGGATTCGACTGGGCAGACTTCGACTACTATAAGGAGCTGCACAAGGAGCTTTTCAGGGCAAACTCAAGTGTTGTGGTCAACAGAGAAAATGTTTCTTCTGCGGTACGGGAGTGGCAAAAGGAGCAGGACAATGTCAGAACCGAACGAAACCGCCTGATTGCCGCCGCAAGAATCGCGGTTAAAAGGGATCCAAACCTGCGCAGTATTCTAAGGGAGATCTCTGAGGGCAATTCCAATATGGACAGCATTCAGGATATCCTCTCCCTCTCAAAGCTGCTTCTTAATGTGTTTGATACGGTTTCCGGTATCGCAGTCGGTGGGGTTAAAATCGATGAAGAACACCTGAACAGAAAAAGAGAGTGGGCAGGCGAAATCAAACAGATTCTTAACAAAGCCGATGCGCTGAGAAATGTACGGCAGGAGGAGATTGTCTATCGCAACAAGATAATTATGCTGTGCCGCCAGGCTCAGGCTACTATCAACATCTGGCTTGATGCGGTCTATTTTGATGATCCGGATAAGAAGGCTGATTTTACCAGTGATTATTTCAGACGTGTGCGTAACAGAGCTGCCAGCAGAAGTAATTCGGACTCATCTGATAACTGAGCAGCTGTTTGTACTGTTATTACTCCGGTAATTAAACTTGCATAAAAATTTTCTCCATCTATTTCACAGGGCGAACGGCAGTAAGCTCCTAAAAAAACTATCGGGTACAAATCCCCCCCAATCACTGGCGAATGAGCGCTTTCGCCGGCCCTTTCCCGGGGCCAATTGTTCGAATCCTCGAGTTTTGGCCCTTCCCCGGCGAAAGCGCGAATATTGGAGCAAGTGTGGGGCTCCCAAGACGTTCTTTGCCTACTTTCTTTGGCATTGGAAAGAAAGTAGGTCGGGGTTTGGGGCTGAAGGCCCCAATTGTTTTTGAAACAGCGCTTCTTAGCGCTGGACTCTTAAAAAAAGTAATGAAACTCAAACACTCTCTTATGCATATATAATTGCCGGGGTAATAATTGCATGTTTTTGGGTTGATGAAGCAACATATAAGGATAATCCTGCTCTGCACTGGTGTGCAGGGTGGGATTTTTTTTAAAAAATAATATCGGGGTTTCCTTCTCCAGACAGCAACCAGGAGGCTTTCGGAACCAATACAGTCTTAATCTGACGAATATATCCACCCATGGAGGCATGAAGGTTACAAAGGCACGAATATAAACCGTCACGGAAGCGCAAGAAGTCAAGAAGTCAAGAATAAAGACCGTAACGGAAGCGCAGTGGGCTAAAAAGTCACAAATACAGACCATCACGGAGGCGCTGTGGGCCCAAAAGTCACAAATACAGACCATCACGGAGTCGCTGTGGGCCCAAAAGTCACAAATACAGACCGTCACAGAGGCGCAATGGGTCTAAAAGTCACAAATACAGACCATCACGGAGTCGCTGTGGGCCCAAAAGTCACAAATACAGACCGTCACAGAGGCGCAATGGGTCTAAAAGTCGCGAATACAAACCGCCACCGAGGCGCAGTGGATCAAAAAGTCGCAAATACAAACCGTCACAGAGGCGCTGTGGATTAAAAAGTCGCGAATATAAACCGTCACAGAGGCACTGTGGGTCGAAAAGTCGCGAATATAAACCGCCACGGAGGCGCAGTGGGTTGAAAAGTCGCAAATATAAACCGTCACGGAAGCGCAGTGGATTAAAAAGTCGCGAATATAAACCGTCACAGAGGCGCTGTGGATTAAAAAGTAGCGAATATAAACCATCACAGAGGCACTGTGGGTCGAAAAGTCGCGAATATAAACCGTCACAGAGGCACTGTGGGTCGAAAAGTCGCGAATACAAACCGTCACAGAGGCGCAATGAGCCAAAAAGTGGCAAATATACCAGTCACAGAGATGCGAAAACCTGCTCCCCAGCCCTGAAGAAGCAATCCATTTTCAGCACGGGATTCCCTCAACCCCCGTGCGGCAAATTATGTAAAGTATTTATTCCTTAGACCATGTCCCTCCATGATTTTTTCCCGGCAGCCCTGTAGGGGCTAAATATTTATAGAACCGATTACACAAAAAAAATCTCCCCGTCCCGTCAGGGACGGAATATGCATGGTGAGAAAAAAGAAGTGTGGTGGGTGTGGAGGTGGGATTGATTTTACCCGGTGGTTGTTTTGGGAAAATTTACATGTAGGGAAAGCATTCCCCTGCTCTCAACTCCCGCTTCGGAAGACCTTTGCGGGATTTTCGAGCACCCCTTCAATGCGGTCGTACATCCCGCGGCCACATTTTGGATGGCGAATATTGTAGCCCTTTAGAGTGAAGGTTCATGTTTAAAAATATGGCTCAGGTGAAGAGTGTAATTTACGCTTGGATATTCAGTCTCCCGCAAATTCCCTGCTGCACTTTTAAGAGCCGCCACATCCACACGCTCCCCGAGTGGCAGGCCCGCCTGCCGTATTGAGGGGATATTGGCTACCCTCTATACTCTCCTGCCCCCCTCGACACCCGACCCTCGACACCCGACCCTCGACACCCGACCCTCGACACCCGACCCTCGACACCCGACCCTCGACACCCGACCCTCGACACCCGACACCCGACACCCGACACCCGACACCCGACACCCGACACCCGACACCCGACACCCGACACCCGACACCCGACACCCGACACCCGACCCTCGACCCTCGACCCTCGACCCTCGACCCTCGACGACCCGACCCTCGACCCTCGACACCCGACACCCGACACCCGACACCCGACACCCGACACCCGACACCCGACACCCGACACA
>LDWW01000027.1 GCA_001045525.1 Chitinispirillum alkaliphilum
CTGTATGACGATTCTTATCTGACATTACTCCCCCACAGAGTTAAAAACTACTTTTTTGACATAGCAAACCTACAGGCATCCACAGATGCTCATTTGACATCGGCAATGACACACTCCTTTACCGCCCATTCAGCTCCTATGTTACCATTGCATCCCTCCTGCCAGGAGGCATGATCAATACCAGTTTCAACAAACCGCTTTTGCACCTTTGACATATCAGCGGGTTCTTCCCTGTTCTTTCCAGAATCCCCTCCCACCAGCTGGCAATTGTTTCCTTTGCAGCCACCGCATACTCACCCATAAGTTTTCTGCACAGGTTAATATTTCCCCTGCGATCACGGTTTGCAAACAGACCGAAGTGCCGTATTCTCATAAAGCCAGCGGGAAGAACGTGGAGCAGAAACCGCCGTATAAACTCCACCGCAGACAGGGTCATCACCTTGCGTTTACAATAGTTACAGTAATCGGTATAGGAGAAGGTGACTTTACCGTCTTTAAAGGAGAGAATGCGATTTTCGCTTATGGCTATACGGTGAGTGTAATTTCCAAGGTAGTTAAGAACAGCCTTGGGAGATGCAAATGAGGGTTTGATATAGACAACCCACTCCTTTCTGTAGAGTAGACTGAAGAGGTCGTGAAGTTTACCTTTATCAGTAAACACTTCCAGAACACCGTGGTACTTTATCTCCCCTGCGGCAAGCGCCTGTTTAAAGTACTCCATAAATTTTCCACGGTACACCTGCTTTATCACATCAATATGAGCGAAGAAATCGTTTCTGCAGTGTTTCCACCGGTTGTTTTTTAAGCGAAGTCCGCCAGCTCATCGTCTCAATGAGGAAGTACTTGCTGGTGCCCTTACATGGCGGGACTATTTCAAAAAACACCAAAATGCCATTTCGCTCTGTAGGAGCGACACACCTGTAGCCTGGGGTGAAGCCCGGCGTAACCCCAGGTAAGGAAATAAAAAAAACATCCGGTCCAAATAATTGTAAGGCCAGCGCCAAAATATGCTGTGCAAGCGCCAAATTTTGTACATCCAGCGCCCTGACCGACCAGTGCAAGCGCATATAATTGTAAGGCCAGTGCCAAAATATGCTGTGCAAGTGCCGAATCTTGTACATCCAGCGCCCTGACCGACCAGTGCAAGCGCATATAATTGTAAGGCCAGCGCCAAAATATGCTGTGCAAGCGCCGAATTTTGCACAGCCAGCGCCCTGACCAACCAGTGCAAGCGCATATAATTGTAAGGCCAGTGCCAAAATATGCTGTGCAAGTGCCGAATCTTGTACATCCAGCGCCCTGACCGACCAGTGCAAGCGCATATAATTGTAAGGCCAGCGCCAAAATATGCTGTGCAAGCGCCGAATTTTGCACAGCCAGCGCCCTGACCAACCAGTGCAAGCGCATATATTTGTAAGGCCAGCGCCAAAATATGCTATGCCAGCGCCGAATCTTGTACATCCAGCGCCCTGACAAACCCCTTTGGGAGCTACACAATAAGAACTAATCATTATTCAAAAGCTGTTTTTCAGATTTTTGCTGGTTTGCAGATCTGATTGCTTTATTTCGTTGTCGTCTGACGAAATCGCTTACATATTTGGCTTTTTCGCACCTCTGAGACTGGTATATTTGCGATCTTTTAACTCACTGCACTGGTCCGCCCCCTTGTACGCTTCTTGTAGCCTTGTATTTAAGGTTCTGCTCTGTTTCGATAACAGATCTTATTTCCCCGCGGTTTATAATTTCGGGGTGATGGTTTGGTTCTTTAAGGCGTTTATAGGTGGCCATGAAATTTGCTTCGGGTAAAATTAATTCACAGAAGGAGTTTAATGCGTAAATGTGTATATTTAACGTACGGATAGCCAGTTTACATTCAAGCTTAAGGTAGAGAAGGTACTGGTGAAGCTCATCTTTAGTCAGAATATCGGGTGAGCGGTTGAATCAGAGGGAAAACTGGATGACTGGTCCGAGATAGTTTTTCTGAGTCTTGTCAGAATAGCCCTTTTACCAGCGCCATTACGTTGTACACCATAACCTACCTGCCGCGGAAAGAGAATGAGATTTGGAATATGAAAAGACATTTGCTAAAAAGACTCATTTCAATACTTGGCCTTTTAGGATTAGTTATAGTCTTCTTTTTGGTAGTAAATATATACGGTATCATCACGTTCGGAAGCAGTATGAAAACCGGACAAAAAATATTTGAGAACATGAGCCAAAACGAACTTATATATTTCAAGAACGAAGCGTTACATTTACATTCTATTGATAGTTTGCGAATGAAAGGTGTTAGAGCACTCTTTGGAAAAGAATTAAAAGAAGAATATAGGGAAAAAGGTATCAAACGAATCGATGTTAGAGATAGTATCGTATCTTTTATATGGATGGGTGGTTTCGACCATACTGCATTAACTTTTCTCATTCAGAAAAACTCTGTTACAAAGGTTACAGCAATATACAATGATTATACAACTCAGATACTTTACCCGGTATTAGGTAATGTTAAATTCGCAAAAGAATTCCCTGGGATGGAAAACATAACAGGAAACAGAGTATTAGAAATAAATGCAAAAAATAAGATTAGAAAATAAGACCAGCGTAAATCCAAAAAACCACAACAAAGATTTGGGTGCTGCGGCCTGATACAGCCCTTAGCCTATTGTAAATGCCGTAAAAACACGCGCCACTTCACCAAACCCTCAAGGATTTTGTTAATTTTTTTCTGAACTACCTTAACAGAAATTTATGCCGGACCGTGGGGGGAAAGAAACAGATGAATGCAAAAGATTTATATCACAGGTTGGAAGAACAATTCGTAATATCCGAAATGACTGATGATTGGAATGGCTGTTATGATGGTATTTTTGAATTTGTTTGTGACAGTTACAAACAGAAACAAATGGGATTAGTCTGCGATTTTACAGATACCGTAAATAAAGTTTACACAGCAGTATTTCCCTCTGAAAAAGTAATGAATAATATAATCAAAAAGAACATTCGAAATGCTATGCTCTTTGTTCATCATCCTGCAACATGGGATATAAGAAATGCACCGAATGTTTTCATTGAAATGGACAGTGTTTTTGTAGAAAAATTCAGAGAAAGAAACATTTCAATTTTCAACTATCATGTACCTCTGGATAATTACGGCCGCTATTCCACAAGTGTGTCTTTATCAAAAGCTCTTGGAGTTAACTGCAATTCGGCTTTCGGAAAATATTTTGGCGCCCAGTGTGGCGTATTTGGGGAAATCGATGAAATTACCACAATAAGCGATTTGCAAACTACATTTGAATCCTGCATTGGGCATGAGGTTATGGTATACAAATACGGAGATCAAATTTTTGATGGAAATGTTGCAGTAGTTGCAGGTGGCGGTTTAAGTGAGACTATAGAAGAAATCGTAGAGGCGAAAGTAAAAGTGTTAATTACCGGCATAGCAGCAAAAAACAGTTTTACACAAAGCGCCCATGAGTATGCACAAAAGAACAATGTTACAATACTGGCTGGGACACATTATTCTACAGAAAAGTTTGCCTGTATAGAAGTATGTGATTTTTTCAATAAGTTTGGTTTGCAAAGTGAATTCATTGATGATCTGCCGGTATTTGAAGATATGTAAACGAAATTCGATTCCGCACGGTAAAAATTTCCGTAAGCATATTAAACCGGAATAGCCAAATTTTCAATAAACCTCTAAAAACAAAAAGGCAGGTTCCCCTGCCTTTTTGCCGCAAAACTATGTATTTTAATTTACTTTACCATCATTCTCTTAGCTGTGTTCACGTTTGCACTTTGAACGTTCACGATTGCTAAGCCTCTTGCCATTCTTGTGTCTAATGCCAAGGAGTTTGCACCCGCCGAAAGATTTGCTCTCGTTTGGGCAAGCAATTTGCCGTCAAGGCTGTGAATCGAAATCGTGTATGCTCCCGCAGTCGGAACTGTCAAATGCAAGCGGTTCGAGCTGATTCCCGAAATCTCAATTGCGGATTCTCTTGCAATCTGCCGGTTATCGGAAAGAACAGGAGTGTCGTCTATAAATTGCGCACCGAAAATTTTAATGCTCGTTACCGTAAGATTAACAGTTTCCCCTCCGTCATTATGATAGAAAGTGAAACCATTTATGCCGGTCGAGGATGAAGACGAAAGTCCCGATCTGGCTTCAGCTAACGACAAAAAAACGGTTTTATTCTGCCCTTCCTGCAACACAACACCGCAAGGAGCCCAATTGCTGTCCTTATGAGAGGTCGTGTCTGAGAGCACAAATCTTAGGTCTCTGTTGGCCGAATAGGTAATTTCTACTCCGGTAGTGCCGGAGAAATCAACACTTCCTTCCAACCAAAGTAAAAGTCCAAGATACGAAGATTCCTCAGCGAGCTCCAAATCAGCGACCAAATCACCGGTTTTACCATCGGAAGTTATGTTTACCGTTGAGCCAACGGTATCAGCATAACTGTCCCATTCGGCCCATTCCCAGGGGAGCAATGTGATATAATTTCCATCGCCACCATCGCCGATATTTTCCCATACCGCCTCAATAACCACGTCTGAAGTTCCGATGGTAAACGAGTTGTTCGTAATCGTGACGCCGCCCGAAACTACACGCCATTCCTTAAAAAACTGTCCTTCGGGAGGTGTTCCCACGGACAAACTAACAGTCGTTCCCGTTGGGCCCAACAATTCGCTTGCCGTGCCGCCCGTTACCTGTACCGTATAACGGACTTGAGTGGTAGTATCGGGGATGCTCAGATCTCTCTCCCAGGGAGGAGTGGAAGATGTCCACCAATCCTGCAACCACCAGTCGTTTATATTATTCGGCCAAAAATCCTGGTGGCTATATCTTACACCATTCACTGCATGGAAAGGAACACGGTGATTGGGATTCCACGTACTACTGGGAATGAAAACTTCGGGTTGCGCCTGCTTAATCGCAAAAAGTTCCCTAACGGTTACAAATTCGTATCCTTCCTCAATAAGCTGAGGTATAAAATATTTTAGGGCGTCCACCGTTCCCTGTCGCCTTCCTTCTGGAGCATCGTGCATAAGAATGATCGTGCCGCAAGTAACTCTATCGCTGCTCAGAAGCGCAGCCGCCATACCCTTAGGATCGGATTGATTGACTTGGCTCCAATCGTGGGTGTCGTATACAGCATGTACGAAAGGCATATTGAGTATTCTGTCGAGGGAATCCAACTGACTTCCCCATTCAAAAAACGGTGCACGAAAAGAAAATGGCCAGTAGCCCGTCACATCAAAAATCAGTTGTGAATTTCTTTGTATATTCTCACGTGCCTGTTTGGTTGTGCTCAATATCTCCCTGGAATCGGGATGAGAGCCACCGTGAGAGTAATGATAGTAGCCGTGGTTATCAACATCATGCCCTTCGGCCACCATACGCTGTAATATCGGACGGGTTGCGTCATTAACCATATCGCCATTTATATAGAAAGTTACTTTTGCGTTTGGGTTAAGCCTTTTCAACTCATCCAGTATTTGAACTGTTTCATTGGTAGTAGGTCCGTCGTCAAAAGTCAGGGCAAGATACTTTCTCCCTGTCGGGATGCTCGAAATCGGTCTTCTTTGCGCCGCCGTATTTGCAAGAAATGCCGCTAAAAGTACCAGCAGCGTAACAAGTTTTTGAACTCTCATTGGGGTTCCTCCTATCTACACTTGGTTTGTTTTTATTTGATTTCCCCATTTATAATATAGCGTATAATTATTGAAAATGGGGGAAAAATATCCTATGCTGATGGCCACATGCAATTATAAGAAAAATGTAGAAAAAAATTGCAGTGCAGTCTATACCGTTTTCAGTCAAAACATGCTCTAAAAAAGAGGAACGTGAATCATAAAAAGAAATAGACAATGTTTTATGATGAAACAGATAAGCAGCAGGTGGGGATTATAGTGTTTTTGCAGAATTTCTACTTCTGCACACAAAGAGAGGTTTCATTAGTTTTTGCCTTAAATTTCTCAGAGAGTACAAACAGACTAACCATAGCACCATGGGGCATGTGATGATTCAATTCATTCTATGTGCGAACCTCGTAGTCTTTCATCCCTCAGGAACCGTTACTTTTACCCGTGCTGGGTTTAATCCATACCCGCCCAAAGAAAGGACGTATCAAACTTATCTGACCACAATTTATAGTGATCACCCATGAAAAAACCGGATGCGGCAAATATATAGAAATAGTAATAGCAAATGAACCAAGCAGAATTGCCTTAAAATTACCAAGCAGGGCAAAACAGAGGAATAAGACCTGATAATTATTTTTTTGTTACCGGCAGCAATCTCACCCTTACCTTTGGTCTTGTTGGATGAAACTCTCCCCCACCCGTGGTCATTTGAAATTTGAGTTTTGGGCTTTTTAGCGCCTAACCAAAATTAACTCAAGCAAAACAAATTCTCTGATGAGCAACTCAGTATCCAAGTTCCGGGTCTGGAACATAGGAATAAGGACAACGAAATTCAGAGCCGTAATTTTTAAGTTTCTCGTAGCCAGCTCCACCCAAAGCGTATTCGTATGCTATTTTAAAAACCAATTCTTCCTCAATAATCCAGTCTACTTTTCTTTCACCCAGCCGAAAGAGCTTTTTACCCTCCGGTATTTTTGATTGGTCAAGTACACATCTACAAAAACGTCTAACCTGTGTTTCTTCCATAGGGCACCAGTCAAAATCACTCCTTTTCACATCCAGGCAGTGTACAAGATCAAGCAGATTGGCAAACCAGTATGTTTCCGGTACAATACGCTTTCTGTGATCTCTGATTTTCAGGGGAAGAAACTCAAATGTTGCACCACTCTCTTTTTCAAGAACCTCTTTAAATGCCGTGTTCACAACCTTCAAACCGTTTGCATTGGGAACGAATGCTCCGACCAGTTTTCCCTTCTGAGGATCCAGGTCCCAAATAACTTCTTCCTGTAAAGGATATATATCCTTTACAGGGTAACCTCTGTGAATCTTGTACCAGATTTTTTTTATCGGTTCAGGTTCATTGATATCTAACCAGGCATACTTTTCTCTTGAACTTGTGCCCCATAAATAGTATTCCATCACCACCCTACCCTATACGTCAACGTTTTCGTTATATATTTTTTCTTTAACCTTATTAACCAAAAAATTCAATTCCGCTTCTATAATGTCAAAATTTCTGGCCTCCTGTACAAAATACTTGTAGTAATCATTTTGTAATGTAACCAATTTTTTTAACAATTTTTTGGGCGAGAAAGTGCTTTTATCACACCCTTCAGCCTTATCAGACAAACAACTGTCAAGCTCTTTTATGTCAGAGTTTACTCTTGCATCATAGTTTGGGTGCCTACCTCTGTGCAGAGGAAACCCATGTATGTATCTTCCAACAAGATTGCGCGGCAGCAGAATCATGTTCTCCCCATGGTTCACATCATAGGGTAATCTCAAAAGCAGAGCTTTTTTGTCTTCATCCAGCATAAGGAATGAATTATAGGGGAGTAAATAGTGCACATCGAAAGAGTAGGGAACAGGAGATCTGAAAAAATTTTTGTTGTTGCCTGCAGCAACCCCGGCCTCAGATCTCTCATAATCATAGGTAAACCATTCTGGCTGGAGCATGAAATCGTCTATCTTTTTGACCTCCGATGCTAATTTGGCAGCTATTTTAACTTTGTTGTTTCCTTTTTTTGCAGAATCCAAAGCATCCGTAAGTTTCTTCTTCAAAAATGTCAGAAACTTGTAGGTATTTATTATATCTATACGTTCCTTAAGCAACGATAAATCATTATAGTGAGATTTGCGGCTTTTATTTTTTCTGATAAAAAATGTACCATTGTTTTTACAAATAGTGTCTCTATGCAGTCTTCCATATATTTTGCAAACAGAGGAGACATGTAGCTGCTCACCACCTTGCTCCTCCATTGCTTCATCATATCTGGATTGATAATATTGTCTTTTTTTCTCATATTTTCTTTCACATGCAGCATAATCTCCCCCACTCATATACTCCTCACAACTCCTTTCCGCAACAGAGACATTTTGGCTTCTGATCCATTATCAGCACAATAATTGGCTGCTGAAGCAGCGGTGCCGGCGGGGTGTTTTTGTCATTATGCAGCATCATATCAAATGCCCGCGCAACATTTTTACCCTCAAATTTCACATCCATGGAGTAATTTGTGAACTCAGCCTTGCCTTTGGTCTTGTTGGATGCAACTCCCCCACCTGCGGTCCCGGCCTCATTCCCGGTGCTCATTTTGAAATTTGAATCTTTCAAACATACTGATTTACCATCACACTTTACTTTTTTACTTCCCTTGGCTGTATCGCTTGATCTTGCGATATTGGGGTAGGGAATCGGAACCGGTCCACCGGGACTTGGTGTCTTACAGACATCTGGGAATGCTATTGTTGTTCCGTTGCTCCCGGCATGAACGACAGACATCTTGTTAACCCCAACCGTTACGCCCATAATGTTTCACCCCTTCTATACTCGCTCATTTTTTTAATCTGTATTTGCTGTTAAGGCATCAGTTCCAAAAGTTAGCTCAGAGATTTAAAGGAGACTCTGAATCGAAATCATATTCTACAGAACCGACATCAAGAAAATCACAATCAAGACGCAAACACCCAATCCATACCATTACTAACTGCGATGCATCACAATCCACAATCAGCTTATCGCAATACATCTGCGGAACATGCTCACTTCCATCTTTCAAAACCCCCTTAACACCCAGGGAAAGAGTAGGAACAGTAAAGTAAAGCGGTACACCACCTGGAACAGTGCCTCTTATTTCAACCACCTCTCCACCGGTAATAAACCCCGGATATACCAGTTCCGGACATGCGGCATTAAAAAACCTCTTATCAAAGTCAAGCGGCAACAACGGTAAGCGGGTCTTCTGCCACTCTTCATCGTAAGTTCCAGCAAAATCTGCTCGAGGTTTCCATGATGGGCCTATAAAGCCGAACCCGGCAGGTTCGGGCCGCATATTGGGACTGGTAATAAGATTATTCGGATCTTCAAAATTGGGTAAGAGTGTATCTTCCACTTCAAGCCTGCTGCCCTTTGCTCTAAATCCTCTGCCAACCGGATTGCGCACTTCCCAGCCACGCCGCTTCTCCTTTTCCGGAGTCATATCCCGTCCGCCAAAGGCATTTTCCCAGATCAGGGGTATTTTTGTAAAGGGTTGCGGTTCACTGATGTAGTAGAATCCAAGCCTCTTTTTCCATACCCGGTTACCGAACACAGCGACCTCTCTTGATACCTCACCAACCCGAAATGACACATCAGATTCTCTTGCACCCTCGTATGGTGCGCAGGCATGACCTGATAATGCAATATCTGTTGACAATTTGTCATATGAGAAATCTGCGGAATACCGTATACTTGTTGATTCAGGATCTCCGAAATACTCATCTGCAAATGATATGTCATTTTGCTGCTGTGCGATTCTTAACTTTCCGGTATGATCATATTCCCAGGTAGCTTTTACAACAGTCAATAAAAGATTTTCCCCGTTTTCATCACTGATTCCGGCCCGCTCAACGGCAAAAGGTGTTTTATTATCGATAAGCATAATCAGTTTATCGCCACAGTGGCACCCTTAACGTTGTTTATACCGCTAGACCTGCTTACAAGATGGTTTCCTCTTATACTCACTTTACCCTCTTCGGTAATTGTAATTGAGCCCTTCCCGCATTGAAGTCGGATTTCGTTTTGAGCCTCGATAAGTACTTTCTTTCCATCAACTTTGGCTACAGCGGGTTTGTTTTGATCTTCGGTTTTTGGAGTTTGAGTATGTTCTGAAGGTTGCATTTTTTTTACCGGAAGATACAGATCCACTACTCCAAGTATGTAGCCAATCTCTTCCCGGGAATCTTTTATGAAAAGGACCTGCTGATCAGGTTCAAATTCGATAAGTTCGGTTTTACAGTTTCTGACCAGATAACAGTTTAGCGATTCACCCTGCATAGTATCTACAGTTATTGAACCATCCTGATTAAGGGATTTTATCATACCTCTGCAAACTGCCATCTCCTGTGTTATTGAAAAAGATTGTTCAGACATACCAGTCTTTTTGCCCCTTTTTAGTTTTGGGCGATCTTACTGCCCTTCATTTTCAAATCACTTTTTGCCTCAATTTTAATCTTGTTGCCTTTTATAGTGATATCACCATTCTGTTTCAAAGTAATACTTGCTTTGCCACATTTGATTGTGATCTGCTCATCAGCTTTCAGTTGCATACCGGTTTTGGTGGAGAGTTTCAGAACGCCCTTTGCAGAGAGTTGGTATTTATTGCCTACGTCGATTTTGTAATCTTCGCCGATACTGTGTGAGAAGTCTTTTTTAACAGTTTCAATCAGAGACTCTCCGATGCTTATGGAACGCCCTTTTTCGATGCTGATCGCTTCACCTTCACTAATCGAAACAGTTCGGTTTTTCCCAATGCTGAGGGACTGATTTTCACCAACGGAGATTTTTTGATTCTTCTTTATCTCATCGCTACTGTCTTCTTCCACTTTTTCAGTTCTGTTTTTCTTGATGGTTGTGAACTGATCAGATCCGACCTGAATCGTTTGTTTGTTTTTCACTTGTTGGGTTTGGTTATTGTCTGCAGTTATACTTATATCCCTTGGAGAGAAGATGGTAATGGCTTCTTTTCCCTTTTTATCATCCATAACCATTTCATTTTTACCTGCAGTTCTAATAATATTCTGGTGATTATTGTTAGAGGTGACCGGGGAGTTTGTATTGGCATTGGGCACAGTTCCAAGTCCTATTGGTTTATTTGGATCCCCGTCAATGCAAGCACAAACCATCTCGGTACCCTCATGTGAAGGAAAATGGAAACCGTAATCAGAACCACTGTATGGCTGAGCGAGTCTGATATATTTAGATGCATCACTGTTTGGGCAATCTGAGATATCAAAAGGCATCCTCACTTTATACCTGCCTTTATCATCAACACTTGCATAGTCAGATTTGTTTGCCTCAACTTTAGCGGTTATGACCCCGTTTACCCGTGGAACCGGAGTCTGACGGTCCGGAGCATAAAACTGGGCATTGGAAAAGGGGATGCCCTTGAAATTGTTTGTATAGGATTTCTCCCCCCCGTTTGACAGCTGTATGTGATTTCCGCTGTGGCTGACCTGAGTGATGACAAAGTTTGTGTTAAGGTCATCACGACTATGGTCAGAAATGCAGAACTGATGTCCTGCTCTCATGCCACTGCAATCACCTCTCCCTTGAATTTTCACCTCTTTGGAACGAATCCTGTTGACCTCAATTTGAGAGCATTCTTCAACTTCACTCATATTCTTAGGATTCCCGGTAAGGATATAAATAATAGCCTTAATAACTGATTTGATTATTTTTTTTCCATACAGGTCAACCTCAGGAGTCCGGTAATTATATCCCTTCAGAGCAACACTCTGAGGGATGGCCCGTTTTTCGTAATGCAGAGTATTAATCGTTTCCACAACGGATCCACCCTGAAGCTCCTGTATGCCAGACTTGGACCGGTAGGGAATATCAGATGGCTCAGTTATATACTCAAACCCTGAAGACTGATCGGTTATCACCATTGTTTCAACCTTACCGGGACTGCGGGTTTCTGCATGGCTGCAAAAATCTTCCCTGAAGAAAAACCATATCCCGGCGTCCTCCATGATACGGCATATAAAGTTGAGATCCGATTCATTATACTGAACCACGTACTCTTTGATCGGGTAAGCTTTTGAAACCAAAAATTCATAGGTTCCATCAAGCTCTGCATCATTGAGCACCTGTTTTACAATTTCTACAACATCCATCTTCTGGAATATCCTGGTACGGTGGTTGAGACCAAGAACCCAAGCCCTTGGAACCAGTGTTACAGAGTAGATGGAATGATCGACATTTTTTTCCAGAAACTGAAAGTTACTTATAATTCCCGAGTAGGGATGAAATTCACCGTTGCGATTCATAAAAATCGATGCAGGCATACCTACAACATCATCAGAACTGATATTGGCGTCTGTTGATAAAAGCCGGATGTCAAAGCGGTAAAGGGAAGATATTCTGTCGATTCCGCTGAATTCAGACACCCAAAATGTATCCGGATCCAAATCACCACACAGAAAGTGAAAATGCTGCTCGTTGGTTTTAAGGGGGCGAGCCATAATTCTCCGCAATGTTAATTGTATTTATTCGTGATTCAGGTATTATATTATTCTGATTAGTAAGATAAATGAACTATATAACATTTACAACAAAAAAAACATTTTTGATGTTTGCACTCGGCCAACGACATTGTTCAACTATTCTATCTTTCCCGATAAAACACAGAATTAACAGTTAAGCAACAAAAAGTGACTGACTTTTAAAAACGCCTGCAGCCCTAGAAAGCATACATATTTAAATATCGTGACGCTATCCAGTTGAAATCCCGGCTATTTGTGTCCATTTGAAAACATCCCAGATTTTTGGTTTTAAGAATAACGGGGACATAAATACCGGAAACCGAAAACGTCTGACAAGCCATTGATTTACCTGCAAACAGTTGCACCAGACAACTCAGTAAAAACAGTCAATTGGCTGTTTTTGGAGTTTTTTGTTTGATACGATATCTCAAATCCTGCATCTCCCCAATTACATTCCCTAAAACCCCTCTATGTGCAATTAAACAGATAATATTAAATTTTCCTTACTGATGCACAATCATTTCATTATTTTCAGAGGTCAGAGTTTTAATTTATATTAAGCCCAAGCGGTTTATTTTGAAAAAAAAGAGGAGATAAATATGGCCAATTATGGACAGTTTAATGAAAAGGATGAGTTTGAAATTACAGATCCCTACACCCCCGCTCCCTGGATTCATTACCTTATAAGACCTAATCAACCGGGACAGCAGACATTCTGCTCGGGAGTTTCCCACGCAGGCGGTGGTTTTGATATCAGAGGTACACATGAAAACACCTTTATCGATACAAAGATCCATCTCAATGATAAAGATGATATTGGTCGTTATATATATATCTATGACAAAAAAGAGAAAGATATCTTCTCCACAACCTGGCAGCCAGTAAGAAAAAAAGATCAAAAATTCAAAACCACCATGGGTTTTGGTTCCATAACTTTTGAATCACAGTATAAGGGAATCGAGACAAAAGAGGTAATGTTTGTTCCCGAAGAATTTGACGGCTGGGTTCAGGATGTCACTATCACCAATACCACCGATGAAGTAAAAGAGCTTTCACTGTTTCCTTTTGTGCCGATCCATATGGGAGATGCATTAGTCAGACTTATGGCCGGAGACAATGATGGTTTCTTCGGAGGTGCCTCATTCGATAAGGATCTCAAGGCAATTGTTTTCAGAAGAAATCACGGAACAGCTGTAAATGACGATAAGAAAAAGATTAATGGGATGCTTGGAAATGTAGCAGCCTTTTATTCTACACTCAATACCGACACTACAGAATTTGAAACCAGCCGAATCAGGTTTAACGGAAACAGGTTCAATGACGGAGCAGCTCCCGAATCTGTTCAAAACAACAAGCTAAGCTGCAAAGAACAGCCCTATATGCGTGATACCTGCGGTGTATTCAAAAACGAAATCACTCTCAAACCTGGAGAATCCCTTAATTTCGCAGTAGCCCTGGTGGCCGGAAGCACTCAGGATTACTACCTGAACAACAAACAACAGCTTGGAAAACTTCTCCGGGATCTTAATGATGGTCAAAGGCGCATGTCTATGCTTGACAACGTTAAAAAATGGTGGGACATGCGTATGTCAAAACTCCAAATCAACTCTCCGGATGAAAAAATCAATCGCGGGTTCAAATGGCTCCAGTATCAGTGTATGGCTGTGTTTATCCTCAACAGAATGAAATCACGTTACCACACAGGGTATGAATATGGATGGGGCTTCAGAGATATTCTTCAGGATGTTCTTTTCAATCTCACTTATGGTCCTGATGAAGTCAAATCGACCCTTTCACACGTAGCGACACAGATGTTTTCTGATGGTATCTGTTACCACAACTTTTTTATCGATCAACCTGGCAACAAGAGCATACAGGCTTCTGATGACCCTTACTGGCTGCCAAATGCAGTTATCAAATACTGCAAGGAAACCGCTGATTTTGATTTCCTCGACAAAGTTGTCGATTATGCCGAAGTTCATGAAGGTCAGCAAGGGGTGAATGGTACTATTATGGAGCATTGCCTCAGAGCAGTTGAGAGATTACTGGAAGACCGCTCACCCCGGGGACTCCCCTACATGAAGGATTGTGACTGGAATGACGATCTGAATGAAATGAGGGAAGAAAACAAGCCCAACACCGGTATCGAATCTGTCATGGTAGCTCAACAGCTCTATAAAATCCTAAAAGAAATGGGTGCACTTTTCAAAGCATCTGGAAAAAATTTGGAACTTGTTGAAAAATATGACAGCGAAGCGGAGAAACTTAAGACCGCAATCAAAGAACATGCTCTGGATAAAGATGGATATTTCAAAAGGGTGCTTAGTCTTGAAGAGGGAAAACAGGATGTGGGTACAAGTGATAATGAATATGCAAAAATATTCGTATCCTCTCAGGCATTCGGAGTGCTTTGTGACGTTGCAGATAAAGAACTCGAAGAGAGTGCTATGAGCAAAGTAGAACAGTATCTCGACACAGAGTTCGGAGCAGAGCTCTGTTATCCGGCATATACTGATCTGGCAGAAAAAAACATTCTCCCCACACGAACCTGGAACATTGAAAAAGAACCTCCCGGAATAAAAGAAAACGGAAGCATCTTCATGCACCTCAACGCATGGCTCGTACAAGCCTATGCCAAGATGGGCAAGGGGAAGAAAGCTGCAGATTTTTATTTCAAATGTTTACCGGAAAATCTCGCCTCCGACCACGACCGTTATAACGCAGAACCTTACGTATACCCAGAATATGTGGCAGGAAGAGCAAGTCAGGAGTTTGGAAAAGGCGGACACACATGGCTCACCGGTACCGCTCCAACGATGCATCAGGCTCTGGTTGAATTTATTTTCGGGCTTCAACCTGAATATGCTGGTCTTGCAGTAAATCCAAGCATTGACCCCTCATGGAAAAGCCTCAGTATCACACGTAATTTCAGAGGAGCAGTCTATGAGATCACGATCTCAAACCCCAATGGAGCTCAAACCGGCGTTACATCAATCTCCGTTGATGGTGAAAAAATTGAGGGCAATGTGCTACCAGTGTTCAATGACGGGAAAGTGCATAAGGTTGAAGTGGTAATGTGATAACTTTCACACCGGTAAAGAATAAGCACCCTTTTTCAGGGTGCTTTACTTTTAATCTTCTCTCCACGACACTTCATTAACCGACCTGCGCAGGTTATCGAGATAGTTGTTTAGATTTGCCAGAACTTCTGAAGAATACCTGATAAGGGCAGTTCCTGTACCAAATGTAGAAACTTCTCCATCAGTGAGAGTGACAACTGCACCCAAAACCTCTGCCTCTCCGGCAATTCTTGCCATCCGGTCTGTGATAATAATACCGGTGAAATTACCGGTATTTATCTGAAGCTCTGCTGTTTTCGATGAATTATGCACGATGAGAATTCCGTAGGAGTCCTCGAAGTGCAACGGTCCTACGAAATCATCGGAAATGTAATAAATACCTCTGAAAGGAGTTGTGTACTCTGAAACCCTGTATTGATCAAGAGAACCGGCGGGTACACCCAGAAACGCCTCCGGTGAGTCAAATATCTCTGAAACTGGTGCACCTTCTTCCACTATTTCGCTTCTTATATCATCACTTATGTGATTTGCCCTGTAAGGCTCATGTCCTGCGCCACCTACATGAGGGTTACCATCAGTGGTCATCACTCCACAGGTACTCACCCCATACAGCCCCTCACCAACCAGATTCCCGTTTGCATCATGATCCCTTCCATCGATTGTAATATTTCCCCTCACATTGATATTACTCCTTGCGGTAACCGCCCCGCGTACATTGGGAAAGGGGAACTGTATGTGCGGCTCAAGCGAAGCAACAGTATGTATAGCCTTTGCATCATTTTGAAGATGTCCCAAGGCCGTAACCCAGACCGAATCGGTTGAGGTGTTCGCGCTGCAGCTTACATTGTATGATCCGTCACCAAAAGGAACCTCAGTGAAAACTTCAATACGACTGTTTGCCACAAGAGAGATTTCATCAGATCTGATAAGGGAATAGAGATGCTCCTTGCCCGCTTCGGCGAGATTGAGAGCGGTTGTTTCTACACGACGGGTTCCGCTTCTCTTTATTGAAGAGTTTACGGAAAAATAGACCACAGCAATAGCAACATTCAGAATAAAACCAACCATCACTACGGCAACCAGTGCTCCGCCTTTACTTTGTTTGAGTATTTTCATTGCAACATCCCTGTTTTTAAAAACCAGCATTTCTGATATTCACTTCTGTCGTTTCAGCAAAAACGGATTCTCTGCCTCCCCTTACTACAGTACCCCCAAGAGTTAGATTTATCAAACGGGCCTGATCGACATTGTCAATCACATCCTGACCGGAAAATTCAAGAGCAACAAGATCGAATATATCTATCCTGTCACTGATTCTGATACTAACCCCCCGGGCTTCTCTGTAGAGCCCCCGGTTTTGTTTGATATAATATCGTCTGCTCTGGGCCGGAAAAACTGTGCTGCCGGAAACTGCAGCTACATTCAACCCTGTTTCAAGGTTTATGGTGGATGGCAGAGTTACAGTGGAAATTTGATGATACTCTACCAGCCCGCCGAGGTCTATACAAATCCACTCACCTTCAGAGAATTCTTCTGCATTTTCAACCATAATCGTAGAGCTGCCGGAATTCACCTGTGAAGTAAGTCTTGTGCTCATATTTTCAGTATTGCTGAACATTCTCAACACAAACTCATCTTGTTCATCAGCGAATATTGCCAACCCATTACCAGGCAAACCGTACCCTACAGACCTTATATCCCTTTCCACTAATCTGCTGACATTCAAAATCTCATTGGTAAGAAAAGACTTTTCTCTTTCCCGCTCGAGACTTCTGCTGACATCAGCCTGCAATTTGTATGCACCGGTAATCACGATTGAAGCCACAAACATTCCTACAGCCATTTCGACCATAGTCATACCGTTTTTGCTGCGCAATGTTCTCATAGCCAAACCTCACTAAAACGCTATATTTTTTTTCCTGAATACATTATATAATAACTGAGAGGTCAAAAACGGAAAAGCGGTTTCCGTTTTTCTACCCTTGGCTCAACCACACTTAATGATATCAATTATGCGGTTGTTTTTGCAACAGCTTCTATTTCGCGGGCACACAGTTGGGCCGAAGAAACCCGGGGTTGTGGTTTGTTTTCCTTGCTTTTAATTGCCCACTCCAGGGCGCTGGACCAGTTCAGTTCATTGAACTGCTCCTGGGACATACGGTACCCCAACCCACTGGAGAGACTTTCACTTTCGAGAAGCGGATATTCAGAGAACATAGTCCGGGGAATAAATACAAGCGGGACCGCGTGAAGAAGACTCTCAGAAAGCACACCATACCCAAGCTTACCAATAATCATATCAGCCGAAGCGGAGAGGTCCTGGTAGGAGAATAGTTCTTTGGTCACCAGATGATAGTTTGAAACTCGTTCAGAGAGAGGATAAACGCCTAAAAACTCCCAATTAGTAAACTGTTCCAATCTTGACCACATTACATTTTCTAGGCCGAAATTTCCGGTATATATGAGTGCTAGTCTTTTTTTCCTGTCTATAGCAAATTTTTCCCTTATTTCTTTTTTCCTGCAAACCCCCTTCCTGCCCACCACAGGCATTTGCTTTACAGTGTTGAAATAATCGGTTTTTATCGCAGGATGCAATGAAAGATACAGGGAAGCCATACTGTATTGATTTCTTATTTGCCTGAGGTATGGTTCAAACCATTTGTTTGAATCGAGATATTCACGGTAAATATCGTACCAGGTAAAATTACCAATTGCAACAGAGGGGATATTTAAACTGCGGGCAATTTCCATGGCAAAAGGGGTAATATCACTGACGATACAATTAGCATTCAGCTTTTTACACAGCGCAACTTCTTCACTGAGACGCATCTTGTTTTGTTCGGCAATTTCTGTATACACTTTCAAAGTCTCTTCAACATCAACAGTCACCCCGTCACGCTGAATACAGCCACAATCATATCTGGCATATATGTTTTCAAAAGGGACATTTATCTCTTCATTGAAGAAATTGCCTGGTAAGGCAGATCTGAAAATCACCTTTACACCAGGACTGAAACAGTTACATATCGCAGCACTTCTCACCGCATGGCCGAATCCATGGGATGTTATATAGTAGACAATATTCATCTGAGATATCCCTTTTTTTTATTTCGCTACAGAGTTTTTGTCCGGGCATTTTTTTTGACCCCTACAATATATTAAAAATATCGATCCCCGGACATCGTAATAGTGATAGATTTTTTCATGATTTACCACTTCCGGCAGTCGATTATCACAATACTCCTGCATAAGAAAAGCCTGATAAAAATCTAGATTCAGAAAAACAGTATAAAAAAGAAGATATTTTTTGCTAATATGTAATTCAGCATATATTATTTTATTCGCCCGCATTGAAGTGGAAAAACCTCTTTAACGCTGAAACGAACTCAAACGAGATATACTGAGTTACATAGACTAAACAATTATTTAATAATATTTTTTGCCGTAATTGCGAGAGGGAATTATCAGTATGGCATATGACATCACAAAAATGCGAAACATAGGTATCAGTGCCCACATCGACTCAGGTAAAACCACCCTGACCGAAAGAATCCTTTTCTACACCAACAAAATTCATGCAATTCATGAAGTTAAAGGTAAGGATGGAGTGGGTGCAACCATGGACTCTATGGAACTTGAAAGGGAAAGAGGTATTACAATTGCCTCCGCAGCTACAAATGTTTCATGGAAAGACCACCCGATTAACGTTATCGACACCCCTGGTCACGTGGACTTTACAATTGAAGTAGAGCGTGCACTCAGAGTACTTGACGGAGCAGTTCTTGTGCTCTGTTCTGTAGGTGGTGTTCAGTCTCAGTCTATAACTGTAGACAGACAGCTGAAAAGATACAACGTCCCAAGACTAGCGTTCATTAACAAATGTGACCGCTCAGGTGCAAACCCTTTCAGGGTAACAGATCAGCTGATCGAAAAACTGGGACACAATGCTGTAATGGTGCAGATTCCAATCGGTCTTGAAGATAAACTTGCCGGTGTTGTGGATCTTATAACCATGAAAGGAATTTACTTCGAGGGATCAAACGGTGAGATTATCCGTGAAGATGAAATTCCTTCAGACCTTCTTGATGAAGCGACAAGCAGACGTGAAATGCTTCTTGATGCTCTATCCATGCACAGCGATGAACTTGCGGAGAGCTATCTTGAGGGAACCGAAACTGTTGAGCAGGTACAATCAGCTCTGCGAAAAGCCACTCTCTCACTGGATGTGACCCCTGTATTTATGGGTTCAGCTTACAAAAACAGAGGCGTTCAGCTGCTTTTGGACGGTGTTGTCAATTATCTTCCTGATCCAAGTCAGATTGAAACCAATGCTCTTGATGTTAGTAATAACGAAGCGCCAGTGAAAATCAAGCATCAGCCGGACGCTCCCGCTATTGCTCTTGCCTTCAAACTGGAGGAGAGTCAGTACGGACAGCTCACTTATATAAGGATATATCAGGGAACAGTCAAAAAAGGCAGTGAACTGACCAACTCAAGAAGCGGAAAACGGTTTAAAGTCGGAAGACTTATCAGAATGCACGCCGATTCTATGGAAGATATTACAGAAGCCTATGCAGGTGATATTGTAGCGCTCTTTGGTATCGATTGTGCCTCAGGAGATACATTTACCGAGAATGGTTTAAACTATACAATGACTACAATGTATGTTCCCGAACCAGTTATCTCACTTGCGATCTCACCTGTCGATAAGAAGTCTTCAGACAATATGTCCAAGGCTCTTAACAGATTTTCCAAAGAAGACCCTACATTCAGGAGTTTTGTTGATCCCGAATCAAACGAAACCATCATCAAAGGTATGGGTGAGCTTCATCTTGATGTATACATCGAAAGAATGCGCAGGGAGTACAAAGTAGATCTTGAAACCGGTATGCCCCAGGTTGCATACAGGGAAACAGTTTCGACCGAAGCCAGATTCGATTACACTCACAAAAAACAGTCTGGTGGTGCCGGACAATATGGTAGAGTGGCAGGTATTCTCGAACCCAACGCTGAAAGCGATTACGAGTTTGTAGATAACATCAAAGGCGGTGTTATTCCCAATGAATATATCCCTTCATGTGATAAAGGTTTCAAAGCTTGTCTTACCAAGGGTAAAGTCATCGGGTTCCCGATTGTGGGGATAAAAGTATCAATCGATGACGGAACATTTCACCCTGTGGACTCCTCGGATGTAGCATTCCAAATGGCTGCAATCGGTGGTTTCTGGCAGGCATTCGAAAAAGCAAAACCACAGATCCTTGAACCTATTATGAAAGTAAGTGTTGAAGGACCCAGTGAGTTTCAGGGTAATATCCTTGGCAGTATTAACCAGCGCCGGGGAATAATTATCTCCACATCTGAAGAAGCCAATTTCACCAGAGTGGAAGCAGAAGTTCCTTTGAGTGAGATGTTTGGATATTCAACCGTTCTGCGTTCTCTTACTCAGGGTAAAGCGGAATTTACAATGGAATTTTTGAAGTACAGTAAAGTTCCGACAAATGTCGCTGAACAGTTGAAAAAAGAACACCTTGAAAAAGACAAAAAAACCGAAACCAAGAAGAAATAGAAGGGAGTGGATTTAATGTTACCAAATGAGCTTATATCAAGAAGCCCGCTCAGAATTCTTGAAAAATCTACTCATGGCGGGGTCGGAAAGGGCAATATTGGAGTCATTTCTGCCAGAAAAGGTGTTGGAAAAACTGCTTGTCTTGTTCATATAGCTACCGATCAGCTCTTCCAGGACAAACATATTATTCATGTGTCTTTTGCTGCTGACACTTCCCATATCATGACATGGTATGAGGAAGTGTATCAGGAAATTGCCCGTCTCTATAAACTTGAGGACGACAATATTCATGATAAACTTACAAAAAACAGAGTTATCATGAATTTTAAACAGGACAGCGCTTCTGTGCCTAAAGTTCTCAAGGGTATCAGAGCAATGGTTAAGGATGCACAGTTTGGAGCAGATATAGTCATTGTAGATGGTTATGATTTTGAAAAAAGTACACCTGAGGAATTTTCCATTTTCAAAGAAATGGCTGAAGAGATGAACATCGAGATCTGGTTCAGTGCAACTGTGCACAGGGACGATACCAATATCGATGAACACGGTGTAGCAAAATCAATCTCAAGATTTAAAGATAACCTGGCGATAATGATTCAGCTTGAGCCGCGTGAAAATTATATTCACCTGCATCTCATAAAAGATCATGATGTGTATCCTGCTGCAGACAATCTGCATCTCAAACTGGATCCACATTCATTGCTCATAATGAATGAGAGCTGAGTCGGGGCTTAGGTCATAGACGCCACTCTTAAAAATTAATCACAATCACCCGGGTTAAACACCCTATTCCTGAAAAGGAAGTGATTGTGATTTCTTTTTATCTCCCAGAAGAGGACTTTTTCTTTTCAAAACAATATTTTGGAAACAAACTGAAATGATCAACCCTTCACTTCCCCACTCTGTGGACAAACTTCCTTTTCTTGATAAATTCATCTTCTTCGAATCAATAAATTCTACCAACAGTTTCGCCAAAACAATCAAAACACTGCCTGATGATAAACTACTTGTGATTCAATCAGCCAAACAAACCTGCGGACGGGGGCGCAACAGCAAACAGTTCTTTTCAGATTCTGAAGGTGGGTTATGGGTCAGCATTGTAGCTCCCGTTCCTGATATCTCGACCCATTTTATCCATAACCGCGCTATCTCAGTTGCAATTTGCCAATCCATACAAAAACACTGCCCGGAATTTCCTGTTCGTATTAAATGGCCCAATGATATCTACATCAATGGAAAGAAAACAGCAGGCATTCTTCTCGAGTCAACACCATTCTCCCCCAAACACATTATTATCGGATTTGGAATAAACGTTAATATCGGGATGAATAAATTTCCACCCGAATTGAGAAATATAGCAACATCGACACTACACGAAATGAAAAAAGAAATTGCTCCAGAAGTAATGCTGGAAGATATTCTTACAAAGTATAATTATTTCTGTAGCATAACAGAAGAACAGGTCCATCATTTGTACACATCACATCTCTACAGAATAGGTTCCACTGTACAGATCTCTGGTATCTGTGGTATATTTGAAACGGTAAGAGAGGATGGGCAGATCAGGATTGTGACTGCTCAGGGAGTTAAGCACTTGAATTCAGGAACCCTTTTGTTCAGAGATGTTAATCATGAAAACTGATCAGGCTAATAGTGTTGTTCTTGCAATAGATATCGGAAACAGCAGAACCAAACTGGCTCTGGTAAACATTTCAAAACTGGCCTGTACGGAAGAACTGTTATTAGAAAACGACAAATTCAACCAACATTTAACAATATGCATAGATCAACTTAGCAAGAATAGTTCACCCATTACAGGTGTAAATATATCATCCTGTATCAGGGATAAATGTTCTGAAACTGAGTATATCTGCAGGCAAAAAGGATTTCCCAGCGTCAATAGAGTGAAAACGCATGATTTACTACCGGTGACATTCCGATACAGTAAAGCAAACGATCTTGGTTGTGACAGAATTTCCGACAGCCTCGCCTGTAATCGGCTGTTCCCGGGTCAGAATTGTTTGATAATTGATTCCGGAACAGCTATCACTATAGATTTTCTTTCCAAGGAGGGGATTTTTCATGGTGGTGCGATTCTGCCTGGTGTAATTACCCAGCTTAAATCCCTGAACAAAAACACTGACCTTCTGCCGCAAACTGAATTGTCCGGTACAAAGCCTGCTTTCCCTGGCAGTACAACGGAACAGTGCATACAATCAGGTGTGTTATACGGAACTGCTGGTGCAATAAAAATGCATATAGATCAGCTTGCCAAAAAATGTGATGATTTTAAAATCATCTGTACAGGTGGAGGCTGGAGATATACAGAATCACTGCTTGATTTGGACCACATCTACAGACCCGATCTGACACTTATAGGGACTGCACTGTATCAAGAAATGAAACAATGATTCTGTACCAGTCGTTTGACTTTACCAGCCCATAAAAAGAGTGTTTTTAACTGATAATACCTTTGATTGCCCCGGGTATATATCTTTGTAAATCTCCGGCCATAACAGAGTACTTTGTAAGCTCCTGTGATGCCAGTACACCCGCAGTTCCAAAAAGGTACTGTCCAAGTATCGCCGCATTGCTTACAGAAGCCCCCTGGGCAAGCAGAGAAACTATGACACCGCTAAGAACATCTCCGCTGCCTGCAGTAGATAATGCTGAGTTACCAAAGGGGAGAATATAGCATTCGGATGATTTATCAACCACCAGAGTCGGATTGCCTTTCAGAAGCACTGTAATCTGGTAATCTGATGCCACTTCTCGGAGCAACTCAATCTTCTCCCCCGGCTCCGACGGCAATTCACCAAACAGCCTTCTCCATTCACCTAAATGGGGTGTTATAATCAACTCCGAAGAATGATCCCGAAGTTTATCAGTATGCCCCCTGAAAGCATTGATCCCGTCAGCGTCAAGTATTGTGGGTACTCCCGAATTCTTCACCAGTTCTCTTACAAATGCAGTTGTATCTTCATGATGAGATAGGCCCGGACCAATGCAGAGTGCATTCTTACCTTCCATAAGATTTTTGACCATATCCAAAGCATGCAGTGAGATTGTGCCTGAAGCAGTTTCCTTTACCGGGTGAAGAACTGGTTCAGTTACTTTTATCGCCATTGTGCTGAGGATCGATTCCGGGATCGCCAAGTGCACCATACCACACCCTGTACGCATTGCAGAAACAGAGGAAAGCGTGGCCGCTCCGGTCATTCCCCTGGAGCCACATATCAAAAGAGCGACACCGTGTTCAAATTTTGAACCAAGCTCATCTCTGCATGGAAGAATGTGGTGCATATATTTTTTTTCAGGATAGAAAATATTCTCCCTATACAGATCCACACACTCTTGAGGATAAGGTAATTCTTTAATGATTAGTGCGCCAACTGATTTCTGCCCTTCCCCGAAAAACTGCCCCAGCTTTGGGAACCCCATAGTAACAGTTTTGGTTGCCATAATGCATGGTTTCCCCGGTTTTCCCGTATCAGAGTTTAGACCGGATGGGGTGTCAACTGCGAGTACAGCTACATCTGAGCAATTAACAGCATCGATTACCCGTGCAGTCAGGCCGTGTGGATCACCCTTTACTCCGGTCCCAAGCATGGCATCGATAATAAGATCATTGCCATTAAGGGGCTCAAAGTCTTCCGGTTCACTTACGATCACCACATGTCCTTTAACGGTTTTAAATTCCCTTAATGCAAGCCCGGCCTCACCGGAAAGTATCTCTGTGTCACACAAAGAGTAGCACACCACCTCATGCCCGATCTCCATGAGCATTTTTGCAGCCACATACCCGTCTCCCCCATTGTTTCCTTTACCACAGAAAACAGCTATTTTTGCCCTCTGATTTGAAAGCATTTCGCGGGCAGCTTCAAACACACCCAAACCTGCTTCAGCCATAAGTGAATAACCAATGGTTAAATCTCCAGTGATAGTCCTTTGGTCAACATTTCTCATTGCTTCGGTAGTTAACACAGAGATCATTCTGCCCACCTTTCAATTATTTGAGCCGTTTACATTTAAATTGAAATATTTTGAACCATAACAGGTAATATAGTAGATTCACTACAACTTGTCTTGTATACAAAACAGGAGTAAAAATGTCACGTCTGTTCGTCGCAATCGATCTTCCGGAAAATATCAAGGAAAAAATCACCTCTACCTATCTTGCTATTCCCAGCGCCAAATGGATTGACAAAGATCAACTCCACCTGACACTGCGTTTCATTGGTGAAACTTCCCGGGAAACTGCCGAGTCTTTAGACTCCTGTCTTAGAGGTATCGATTTTCCACCCATTTCACTGACCATGAAAGGCGTTGGTTTTTTCCCCCCAAGAAAGCAACCTCGTATTCTTTGGTGCGGTATAGCTGAGAATGAGCAGCTTATGAGATTTCAAAATAAAATCGAACGGGCTGTAAGTGCTTCAGGAATATCTCCCGACAACAGGAAGTTCCACCCTCACATTACCGTTGCAAGGTTAAAGAATTCACCACCAGAGAGAGTCGCGGATTATATGGCTATGAACAGTTTGTTTGAGACAGAACAGTTCACTGTTTCAGAATTTCATCTCTATTCAAGTCATCTCTCCCGTGAAGGTTCACACCATACAAGAGAAGTTACCTACAGTCTTGAAGACAGGAACAATATTTAGCACCTTTTTGTTTCAATTCTACCATTGACAAATTCAAGGGTGCTTTGTTCTGTTCTGTTTACAATCAACTCACCCCTGAAATTAGCCTCTCTCAGCAACCCGCGAACATGGTCATCACAGCCAAGCTCATGAATTGCATGAGTATCACTGTTGACTGCCATGTAGCATCCTGCATCCCTGCAGGCTTCAATAAGCTTTGTTACATCCTCTGCACTACTTCTGTTATACATCAGTTTTGAATTATTTAGCTCAACTGCAATTCCGTGCTTTTTTGCTTCCCTGGCCAAGCTCTGGTAGTCTACCTTGTAAGCCGGATCATTGGGGTGGGTAATGATGTCAATGCAGGGATTTTTCTCCATTGCTGCAATCAGCATATCAGTACAATCTCCGAGGTTTTCGCCCGGTTTTATGTTTGGGTGGATCCCAAGCAATACTACATCCAGGAATTTTAAAAGATCCCGGGGCACATCGATTTCTCCCTCAGAATTCAGGACATTGCACTCTATGCCCTTTAACAGTTTCAAGTCGCTGTATGGAGAGCAGAAGCGCTCAAAAAAAGGACTGTTAAGTCTTCCCCCCAAAGCTGGACCATGATCTGTAATTGCAATTCCTTTCATACCTAACTTGTGTGCCTGTTCAATCAGTTCCAGAAAAGTGTGTAGACCGCACTTGCTAAACAGTGAGTGCACATGAAGATCAAACTCAATCACATCTTTCTCCAATCAATTTGTTTGACAAAACAAAACTAAAAAGGGCAGGCCCCAAAAGAAATGGACCCTGCCCTGAAATAAGCCTTAGAAAAGAGATTAGCTCTTTTTAGCAGCCTTTTTTGTTGCTGTCTTATTCACAGCAGCTCCAGCTCTGTTAGCCTTTATTTCCGCATGTGCAGCAGCAACACGTGCAATCGGCACACGATATGGTGAGCAACTTACGTAATTAAGACCAATGCTGTGGAAAAACTCAACAGATGCAGGATCACCACCGTGCTCACCGCATACACCGATCTTGAGATCTTCCTTTGTTTTTCTTCCTCTTGTCACACCTTCCTTAACCAATTCACCAACACCAGCCTTGTCAATACTCTGGAAAGGATCATCAGTCAGGATTTTCTTTTCCAGGTATTCACCAAGGAAACCACCGATATCATCACGGCTGAACCCAAAGCTCATCTGTGTAAGGTCATTGGTACCGAAAGAGAAGAAGTCAGCTTCTTCTGCCATCTGATCAGCCAGCAGAGTCGCACGTGGTATTTCAATCATAGTACCGTAGAGGTAGTTCAGTTTTCTGAGACCAAACTTTTTCTTTACCTCATCAGCCACTTTTTCAACCAGCACTTTCTGATCTCTGAGCTCTTTTACATCACAGGTTACCGGAACCATAATTTCAGGCAGACATTTCTTTTTATCCTTTGTAAGTTCAGCTGCAGCTTCCAGAATAGCCCGAACCTGCATTTCAGTTACTTCAGGATATGTTACACCAAGACGCACACCACGATGCCCCATCATGGGGTTAATCTCATGCAGTGCTTCACCTCTCTTTTTCACATCAGAAAGAGAGATACCCAGTGCATCAGCAATTTCCTGCTGCTTAGACTCATCCAGAGGGAAGAACTCATGGAGAGGTGGATCGAGCAGACGGATAGTCACAGGCATTCCGTTCATAGCTTCAATAGTTGCCTTCATATCTTTTTTCACAAACTCAAACAGTTCACCAAGTGCGCTTTCACGTTCCTCTTTAGTGCTGCTGAGGATCATTTTGCGGAGTTTAGCCAAAGGCTCTTCACTGCCCACACCATAGAACATATGCTCTGTTCTCATCAGACCGATTCCTTCGGCACCGAATCCCTGAGCCACTCTTGCATCTTCAGGTGTATCAGCATTGGCGCGTACTCCCATTTTGCGGAACTTGTCCACCATTTTCATGAAGACCTGGAATTTGGGGTTTTCTGTGGCGTCAATCATTTCGAGTTCGCCTTCATAGATATACCCTTTTGTTCCGTTAAGTGTGACAATATCACCCTCTTTAAGAACCTTTCCACCTACGGTCATAGTTTTTTCTGCATAGTTGATATCAATTTCACTTGCACCAACTACACAACACTTACCCCATCCACGTGCAACCAAAGCAGCATGACTTGTCATACCCCCGCGAGCGGTAAGAATTCCATCAGCGGCACGCATACCTTCGATGTCTTCAGGGTTAGTCTCTTCACGAACCAAAATAACTGTTTTTCCGTTTTTGGCCCACTCAACTGCATCTTCGGCAGAGAAAACGATCTGACCAGCAGCGCCACCCGGTCCGGCAGGCAAACCTTTACCCAAAACAACTGCTTTATTTTCCCCAACGGGATCGATAACGGGGTGAAGAAGTTCATCAAGCTGTGCAGGTTTCACTCTCATAACAGCTTCTTCTTCGTTTATCAGCTTTTCCTTTACCATGTCCATTGCCATGTTCAGTGCAGCTGTACCGGTACGCTTTCCAGTACGGGTCTGAAGCATCCAGAGATTTCCATCCTGAATCGTAAACTCAAGGTCCTGCATGTCCTTGTAGTGTTTTTCAAGTTTTCTCTGAATCGCATCCAGTTCTTTGTAGAGCTTAGGCATACCGACTTCAAGAGAGAGGAGATCGGCATTATGCTCACCCTTTGTAGATTCATTGATAGGAGCTGGTGTGCGGGTACCTGCAACAACGTCTTCACCCTGAGCATTCACCAGATACTCTCCGAAGAATTTGTTTTCACCTGTAGCAGGGTTACGGGTAAAAGCAACACCAGTGGCAGAAGTTTCACCCATGTTACCAAACACCATAGCCTGTACATTAACAGCAGTTCCCCACTCTGCAGGTATACCTTCGATACGACGATAAGAAACAGCTCTTTTTCCGTTCCAGCTCTTAAACACCGCACCAATTCCACCGTAGAGCTGTGCAGTTGCATCATCCGGGAATTCCTTACCCAGAACGTTTTTGATAGTTTCTTTGAACTTGTCACAAAGCGTTTTAAGATCTTCAACAGTCATCTCAGTGTCGAGCTTGTAACCTTTTTCCTTTTTAAGCTCAGCCATAACACGTTCGAGCTGATGACGTATACCGTGACCTTCCTTAGGTTCGATACCTTCAGCCTTTTCCATCACGACGTCAGAATACATCATCATAAGACGACGAAAAGAATCGTAAACGAATCTTTCGTTGTTTGTTTTTTCGATCAGCCCCGGAATTGTTGCTGAAGAGAGACCGATATTCAGAACGGTTTCCATCATTCCAGGCATTGACATTCTGGCTCCGGAACGGCATGAGAGAAGAAGGGGATTTTTGGGATCACCAAAAACCATTTTCATTTCTTTCTCAATTTTCTTAAGAGACTTTTCCACCTGAGAATTCATCTCTTCAGGAAACTTCATTTTGTTTTCAAAGTAATCAGTACAGCAGGCAGTAGTAATAGTGAATCCTGCAGGTACTGGCAATCCTAAATTACACATCTCAGCAAGATTAGCCCCTTTACCACCGAGGAGCTCTTTCATTTCTGCCTTTCCATCAGCCTTGCCGGGTCCGAAGAAGTACACGTACTTTTTGGCCATCAAATCCTCCGCATCTTATGTTGACGGTATAAAAACATATGAGAAGTAAAACAGAACAATACAATATAAATGGTTTGTTAAATGTCATCAAGAACAATCGGTTAAAATCTGCAAAGCTTAAAAAAAGACTCCATGAGCAAATCCTGAAAACCTCCCCCGTTTTACCATCTGACAACAAAATTTTACCCCTCAAAAGCCTGCTCATTACTCAGGATAGGATCCCCAATCCCTTGGCGGCTCAGCGTATGTTTAAGAGTTTAGACCTAATGGGAATAATTCGATTAAATTTTTGTTTGAAAGTTAACTCCCATCATTATAAATTTTAAACATGAAACGACACTCTACTCTTCTCCTGATTCAACCCTACAAAAACAGTCTGATGCCCAGAGCGGAACTGGAGCACAGCATCAATTCCTTTGTCGATAAGATCGTACAACTAAGCTCTAAGTACACTCATAACCGATTTAACATCATTTTACCGGCTTATATTCTTGAGCTGATAGACCCGCTTAAACTCTCCATTCTTCGCGAACTTAGCAAAAAAGGCGTAATCGAATGGATTCTGACCGGTTACACAGAACCATTCGTAAGCTTCTCACCAGATTGGCTGACCATGGAAAACATCCGCCATGGTTTGACTGTTTTCGATGAACTTACTGGATCAGTCCCCATTGGATATTGTCCGCCTTATTCAAATTGGGAACCATCCCATATTGATCAGCTTAAAAACGCCGGTATAAAGTATGCCGTGATCTCCAGGGAATCCCTTGCCCTAGAAGCAAAAAACAGTTGCGGCTACTGGATAACAGAACATACAGGCTCATCAATGGCAATATTCCCCTCAACGGTATTCAGCAGTGCCGATGCTCCAAAGCGACCAGCCAACTGGATTGCCAAAGAGCTGAAACAGTGTGAGTACGCCGGGAGCGGTGGTGTTGTAATCATCAAATACCTTTTCGCCCTTAAAAAAAGGGGTGGTGAAAAAGAAGATCCCAACAGATGGCTTGATCAAATCTGCTCAACCCTTAACCGCAAAATTCTTCACTACCATCCATCAAGAGTTCAGGATATCATTACAAACACGGCACCGCTTGGTCTGCAGTATATACCACCATGCCTCATCCCTTCCAGGAAAAGCTCACCACTGGTTTATTTCAGAAACCACCTTCACTGTCATGACCAGTTTGGTATTCTTCAAAGGAAAATGATCGAGATCTGCAACAATCTCCAGGAGATGAAAAACACCAAACCGGCCACAACTCTTCAAAAAGAACTATTCAAAGTACAGGACATAAACAGATTTCTGCCTACACGGCACAGTGGTTTCACCAAAATTTCTGATCGTCTCTGGACTTACAGTAAACTTATCGGAATCGAACGTCAACTCAACAAACAAAGCAGTAGTATCGGAGGGCAGATCAGACTTACCGACTTTCTGCGTAACGGATATAAAAGCATTCTTCTTTCAAACAAGCACATAAAGATGTATGTAGATCATAAAAAGGGTGGTAATGTATTTGAAATTGATTACATAAGCGCAGAGTATAATATGTGTGCGACCTACAATCCCCGAATTCGGAAAAAACCTGATCTGCTGGTCCCGGGAGAATCCCGATTTTCTTTTGTAGACCGAATTCATACAGAAGATTTCACTACAGTAATAGAACCAATAATAAAACGAGAAAGCAAAAGTGATTTCCCGGCACTCCCCTTCGATTATACATTTAAGAAAACTAAATCGGGAACAAAGATCGTCCTCCGACGCCAGGGCTCCTTCATCAAAGAGGAAAAACAACTTCCCCTGGGTATGGAGAAGGTTTTCGGTCTTGAAAGAGAAAAACCGGTTGTTACTTTTGCCTACCAGCTAAGGAATCCCTCACTTACTGATTATCACTTTTATTTTGCAACAGAACTCTCCCTTGCACTTCCAGGCGCACTTAACGGAACAGCCAAACTGATTTACAACAACGAATTCCAAACTATCGGCACAGAACCTCTGCAGGTCAATGATCTCAATGCCTGGAGTATCGAAGACCACTCTGCAGGTATAGTTATAAAATTCAAAACACAAAAAAATCTCACAGTGCTGATTACTCCATCAGACTACAACATTCCCTCTCACGAACAAAATCCCTCTAACGGCATTTCTCTTATGCTCATCAGCCCGGTAACAATAGAGAAAAGCTCCACATGGGCAAACATGGGAAAACTTACCTTCAAAAAAGCTGCTGCCAAAGGAGGAAAGGATGATCTCATTTGAATCATTGGATATCACTCTGGAGAGCAGGGGTGATAAGATCTGGCTTCTGTTATCAGGGCCTTTTAATAATGAAGAAGTCCCAAGTATAAGGGAGAAAATCGAACGATTGATCTCCGATGGAAGCCGGGAGTTCATTTTAGATCTCGAAAAAATAACTCTCATGGATGATTCTGTTTCTCCGATGTTTCTCAGCATCAGCAATAAAATCGCAGGTAAAGGCGGGAAAGTTACATTCGTCTTCAAAAACCCTATAGTACACAAAGCATTCAAACCCTTTATCAATCTGCTCACTGTTTATCCCGACCTCGAAACCGTAAGGAAAAGGGGGGTATTACACTCTCTGAGCAAACTCCGCCGTTCTCTTTCCAGAAAAACCGGCTTTAGGATTTCAAAGCCCCTGGCCTTATTCTTACTTCTTATTTTGGGGGGATGGTTTTTCTCGTTGCTTTATATAATCGATTTGCAAAATCAAAGAATCCATGAACAGGAGAGAGAACTTCATGAACTTACCCACTGGAAAGAGAAAACAACCGTAGAAGTAGAATATCTTCAGGAACGGATACGGCCACTGGAACAGCTTGGTATCATTCGTGAAAAACCATAACAACAGGCAATCATTACATATGAGCCTATTATTAAAGTTCAGGAGATTCTTCTTCAGAGAAAAAGATGTATGGATATCTGAACTCTCAGCATACATCATTATGGGAGTTTTGCTCAGTTCGCTGCTGCTGGTAACTTCCAGAATTCTGCACCAGGAATTGCGGCTCAGAGAACTGAACAGAGAAATTTCTCAGTTAAAAAGGGAGGAAATATACTTAAGTAAACTCCACGGGGAACTTCATGAGAAGTATAGCATTATGACCCTTCTCAACCAGAAAATCAGTTTCAGAATCCCCCCTCACACAGTTCACCAACTAACCGAAGTCGTACTCACCAACAGTCGCCAGTTTGGCTATGACCCTGTACTCCTTCTGGCTGTAATTGCAGTTGAGAGCTCGTTCAACCCACATGCTCTGGGACGTTACAGAAGCGGCACACTCAGCGGGGCCCTGGGACTGATGCAAATCAAACACAGTACAGCCCTTGAAATTGCCGGATTTCTTGGAATAGAGGATCTTGCTCCCGAAGACCTGTTTGATCCGGAAATAAATCTTGTTATTGGTACCGCCTACCTCACCAGGCTAATAAGCCAGTTTCAGTCTTTCAAACTTGGATTACTCGCATATAACCAGGGCCAGGGCACCATAAGGAGAACTCTTTTCAGAAGAGAACCTTTGTATATACGTTACTACGAAAAGGTGCTGAAACACTATTTTGAAATGAGAGAGTTGTTGGATAACAAGGCACCTCTGAACGTATTTACCGAGGAGGAGGAATAGGTCACTTACTCCTGAAAATGTACTACATTGTAAACCCAAACCTCTGCATCCTTCCAACCATCACTGCCCATATTCCCTTTAAGTGATAGCTGAGTCAGGAACTTTTCTTTATCAGGCAGCTGCTTCCAGACCTGAGGCAAAAAGGTGGCTTCATTAAAACCTTTTTTTAACACCACACCATCCACACCAACTTCAATCTGTTCAAGGAGCTCTTCTGAGGTGGTGAATTTTACCTCTCTTAAAGGTGTCAGAACAGAAATTTCAATCTCTACATCCGTTAGCTCCTGCGCACAGAGAGATGGAAACCTGGGATCCTGCATTGCGGCTTTAACCGCATACTCTTTTACGGATGTAAAAAGTGGCTTTACAGGTTCAATACACCCGATACAACCCCTTAAATTCCCCGCTTTGGTTAGTGTAATGAAGCATCCGGATTTTCTGTTCAAAATTTCACTATTTTGTGCAGTAAAGGCAAATTCAGTTTTTTTGACAGCGGATTCAATACTGTTTCTTGCTAATTTCAGAAGCTGGTGTTTTGTTTGGGAGTCTAAAAAGTCTGAATGAAGCTGATCAGTTCTCTTCTCACAACGCTCACAATTTTCTTGTTGATTATGATCCACATAGATGATCGATGCATACCCCACAACTCTTGAGGAGCCATACCGGGGGTTGGTTTCATAAGAGGTGCGGGCATCGAGAAGTTCCGGTTTGAGCTTCTGTAATTGAGCCAGATGCATAACCACCCGTATCGCACTCTCGCCACAACCATCAATGAAACCATCTTTACGGTTTTTTATTATAGTTTCAATACTGTTATCATCTGTATAACGAGCCGCGGAGTGTTCCATAAAATGAGACAAATCCGATGATGCGATTATAATGGTTTTGTCATCCAAAAAAGAAAGCAGCATTTCTGCAACCCTTCTCTCTGATACTTTTCCCATTATTATGGGAACAATCGAAAATTGCTCAAGTTTAGTCTGAAGGAATGGAAGCTGAACCTCAAGGCTATGCTCAAGACGTTCTGCATCCGAGGCATCAACAACAATGGGGTTATCTCTCAACTGCTCCACAGATTCCTTATCCACGGCAACCCTGCCCAGCGGTGTTTCGTAAAAAGACGCCGTCGAAACGTGAATTCCTGTGAAAACTTTATAATGAGAAGGTCCAAGAAGAACTACCCTGGAGATTTGTTTATCCAAAAGTGCAAAACCTTTTGCAGCTACAGGAGCGGAGAAAATATAACCCGCATGAGGAGAGATCAAAAGCCGCACAGGAAGATCTTTATTCTCCTGGCCTTGTAAATACCCTTCCACTTCTCTTCTAAGATCCAGGCTTTCAGATGAATAAAATTTGCCGGCGAAATTCGCTTTGCGTACAGATTCATTTTCGGACCGAAGAAGATTATCTGGTGAAATCATCGAATTACTCCTTACTATTATTTACCGGAAGAATTAATGCTTTAAGAGGGGTACTTTAGAAGGCCTATTCAACTTCGAAGAAACGACAACTCGTTCCCTTCTCCCCAATGGGACAAACAACTTTTTTCCCACATTTGGGACACCTTCCCTCGTAGGCAGTGTGTGACCTGTTTATGTAGATACGACCATAAATTTTGCAGCACCTGAAATAAATGCCCAAAAATGTTTTCTTTTGATCAGATGTTTTTTTACCGCGCAGTTCCATAGATTTTGTTCTCAGCAATGTATCCAAGCACGGATTCAGGAACAAGATAACTACAGGAATATCCACTTTTGAAATATTCCCTTATATCAGATGAGCTCAACTCCCACTTAGGAGAGGGGAAATGTTTAATTTTAGCATCCTTTAATTCTGCAGGAATCACCAGATCATTCCCAGGCCTGTAGGCAACACAAAACACCACCATCTCAATTATCTTTTCAAAAGATTTCCACGTCTTTATTTGTGGGAGATTATCCGAGCCGATTATAAAATATAAAGGTCTCTCAGGGTATTTCTGACGCAAAAGGCCAAGAGTTTCATGAGTAAACGAAAACCCCTCTCTGAATACTTCTCCATCCCATATTTCCATGCTTTTGGTATCCAGAAGAGCAATCTCAAGCATTTTCAGGCGCTGGTCCGGAGAAGCATGAACAGAAGAATTTTTATGAGGGGGGTTGCCACAAGGGATAAGTAAAAGTTTCTCAAGCTTGAAATAATCTATAGCAAGGCATGCTGTTGCAAGATGTCCGTTGTGCACAGGGTCGAATGTGCCGCCTAAAATACCAAGTGGTGAGTCTGACATTTTCCTCTTTGATTGTAGAAAATCTTGTTAATATGGTTTTATCAGGGTGAATCTAATCTGGCGATCAGAACATTTACCCTGTTTTTGAGTTCTTCATCCAGTTCTGATACCTTGATTTTTTCAACTATTTCCTGAGCTTCACTGCGACGCCCCATCTCAAAGAGGATCTCTCCCATATCGATCAACCCTTTCTGAGCATACACAGTGGTAGGGTATTTTGAAATAAGTGAATTGTAGTAAATCAGTGAAGCATCATGTTTTCCCTGACGTCTGTAAAATCTGGCATTATTATACTCTTTTTGGGCCAGTTTATCGACACTTTTATTCAGGTAAACTGTAACACTGTCTGCGAAATCACTTGATGGAAACTGATTGAGAAAAGAGTTGAAAACTCGAATGGCCTCAATAGTTTCGGTTTGATCGCGGTCGGGTGGGTTGGACTGTTTGTAGAGAAGCTGCCCTATTCTGAAATGAGCTTCAGCGGCAAATGGCGAAAATGGATACTCACGCCTTAGGCGTTCAAATTCTATTCTTGAATCCATAAACTGATTGAGTCTCATATGAGACATTCCAAGGTAGTAATGAACAGAATCCATAAGGTCTGTTCCCCCGCACTGGAATTTCATCTCCTCCAGGATGTTTATAGCCGTTCCCTCACGTCTGTTCTCGAAAGCTTCAATAGCATCTTCAATTCGTTCAGAACAGTTATAAGCCTGAAAACCACCTTTAGTCCTGTTGGAACAGGATGCTACAAACAACATTGACACCAAAAGAGGAGTGAGGTACAAAACTGATTTATTAATTTTCATAGAAAAGTCCGCAATTTAAGATGAATAGAAGCTTAATTCTAAACAGTACGTTTATGGAAAAGAAATTTGTGTACAGGAAATAAAAAAGATGCAAAATCTGTGCACATAGCTGCCGCACAGATCTGTATCCTGATCATAAAGTCGTTTCTAAAATAATTAATTGCAAGAAGTTATTAAAATTATGCAGAGTTTTTATTGAAATTAAATATTTGGCTACCTTAAATCCTTCAGATAATTGCGTGCCCTCTGAACATATTCACTTGCCGGATACCGGTCCACAAGTATCTGAAGCTCCTCTTTTGCCTCAGCCGTATGCCCCATTTTCAGAAAAGAAAGACCTACCTTAAATTGAGAATCATCGGCTTTGCTGCTTCCCCCGTCAGAAATCACTCTGCGAAAAGAACTGATAGCACTCGCAAAATCACCCATTGCATAATGGCACTCCCCGATCCAGTATTTTGCATTACCCGTCCATCTTCCCTGAGGGAATTTCTCGATATGCTGAGTAAAAAGACGCAAAGCCTGCTCATAGTGACGGCCATTGAAAGCTCTCAATGCATTCTGATATAAATCATATTCGGGAGAAGATGTCAGGAGCTCAGAAGCACTGGCGGGTGAAAAAGAAGCAGGAGCGCTGCCTGAAGAAGCTCTTGTCACAGGCCTGTTTTCTAATGCCCTAACCTGAGCATGAAGATCCTTGTAAGCTTCAATCAAAAGAGAAAGCCTGGTTTCAATTTCCTCAATTTTGGCGATCGACACGCTCGCGACCTCTTCAGAAAGCAAAACCATTCTGTTGTCAATTTCAGTCATCCTGTTTCTGAGAGCATCAACATCCAGCCTCGCCTCCTGTGCCATTCTCAGAGCCTCATCCGAACTCTCCTTCATTTGGATAATATCCACCTCTGGCAAAATCGCCTCACGCTCCAGATGCTGCACCGATCCGGCACAGCCGGCGATAACCACCAAAGCCACTAAACACAGCGTTTTAAGTATACCCCTTCTATTCAACGTACCCATTCTGCTGCTCCCTTACCAATCAGATTATCTAAAAACTCAAAATATATCTGTTTAGATGATAGTATAACATTAATTCATTGAGGTGTCCAAAAAATATTATTTCTCAACCGGAAAACCAGGAGTGCTTTTAGTTGAAAACAAACCTTAATAGTCAGATATAATTTTCCACGCAAATCACAATCTGCATTCACCTCTTTTTTAATCACCCCCCAAATTTACCCACTATCTTATTCTATTCAATATATATCCCCATTAAACTTGTAATATCTTACTGAAAGCACGTATTTTCTCTGAACACTACAGGCTCGCAGCAAAAAAGAGCGGGACCTGAAAAAGCTGAAAAAAAATGAGAGGAGAATTCAGCCCACAGATGTTGTGCCGACACTCCTTACCCAATAGAGATTATTCATTTTCAGCATCGGATCATACTCCTGAGTAAGTGAAAGAATATTCTACCATGCTTCTTTACAGATATATCATCAAGGAACTCCTTTTCCCATTTTTTGCCTCACTGAGTGTAATAGTATTTCTGTTTATAATGCAGCAGGCAGTTCAGCTTCTTGATCGTGTGATAGAAAAAGGACTGGACCCCATAGTTGTGCTTGAAGTTTTTATGATCCAGCTTGGATGGATCATAGCACTTGCTGTACCGATGGCGATACTTACTGCCACCCTTATGACTTTTGGACGAATGTCCGGTGATAACGAAATCACAGCCATAAAAGCTTCCGGAAGAAGCATGTTTTCTCTTCTTGTACCGGCCTTCAGTGCAGCCCTCGTGATAACGGTGGCCCTCACCTTCTTTCACGATCTGATTCTGCCGGAAGCAAACCACCGGGCTGCCAATCTTCTTTCTGACATATCAAGAAAACAGCCAGCAGTACTCATCGAACCACGGGTACTTATAACGGATTTTGATAACTATACACTATACACCCACGATATTGACCCATTTACCGGAGATATGTCCGGGATTCGTATCCTTACCGATATCCCCGGGCAGGATCCCACGGTTACCGTTGCAGCCAAAGGTAATATACGAAGCACAGGAGATGAAAAATTTCTGGTCCTAACTCTTCTTGACGGGGAAATACACAGCTACCCCAGAGACAACACAAAAGAATATTATCGGGGCCGCTTTGAAGAGCAGATTTTTTACCTTGAAAACATTGACAGCAGATTATTGCGCACAAGCTCAAATCACCGCAGTGACAGGGAGAAGAACATTGCGATGATGCTCTCAGACATCTCTGAGTTTGAACGATCGAAAGAAACAGCCCTTGCAGAGTTTAATCAGTTTATCGGAAAAATTAAAAATCAGGTCAATGAACTGGATTCAATCTCAACTGCAGTTAACCCCCAATCCCCCCAGGCTGAGAATTTCGAAAAATGGGCTGAGGGGGTGAGAGTAAATCCGGCACTGATAAACACAACGAATCGCAGCAAAAACATGGTGGAAAGAACCGCCAGAAGAGTACACTCCAACAACCTGATGATCGCCCAATACAAGGTCGAAGTACACAAGAAATTTGCTATACCGATCGCCTGTCTGCTTTTTGTTCTCATAGGGGCTCCCCTGGGTATTATGGCACGGCGGGGTGGACTTGCTGTTGGAGCGAGCTACAGTGTTTTCTTTTTTATCGCTTACTGGGGTTTTCTTATCACCGGTGAATCGATGGCAGACAAGCTAATTGTTTCACCCGCGTTTGGTATGTGGTATGGCAATGCCATAATTGCGATTTTCGGGCTGATTTTAACCATACTCATGATGCGGGAAACTTCTATACGATTTGATTTCATAAAACAATTATTCCAGACATCTGTAGTGCGAAGTAACCGTGTGGTAAAATGGATTTCCGGTCTTTACATAATCAAAATTCCGGGTTTACTCCTGCGCCTGCCAAGAAGAGTTGTCAACTGGTTTCTGGGAATACTTCCGGTTTATCTGATCAGCATGTTTCTAAAACTAAGCGCCGGTTTGCTCATAGCAATAATTGTAATATTCGTAGTGGTAGACTACATAGGAAACCTAAGACGGTTTGAAAACGCCACCATAAACGAAGCCATTCTTTACTACTGGTACTATCTGCCGTGGATCATTCAGACCATCCTGCCGGTTGTGCTTCTTCTTGCCGCAATGTTTTCAATGGGAAAACTGGCCAAAAACAGCGAACTTACTGCCATGAGGGCATCGGGAATAAGTGTTAGAAGGTTAACTTTGCCACTGCTTGTATTGGGCCTGCTGTTATCCGCGCTGACCTTTTTTGGCGGAGAGTATATCCTGCCCAGAGCAAACGAGCAGAGAACCGAGCTGATGACTATAATGAGACACCCCCCATCACAGCGTCAGGAAGCAGTAAACAGACGGGAATACAGACGCAATTTTTACTATTTTGGCAATCCAAATACCATGTATTACTTTGAGGAGTTCAGCACAGAACCTCAATTTGCCAGAAAAGTGCAGCGGCAGATATTCAGAAATGATGGTATAGCCGAACGAATCGATGCAGCGGAAATGATTTACGATAAACACAATGGATGGAAATTCATCGATGGGCAAAAACGTACCTTTGATGAGGATCAATCTGCATTAGTGACATTTCAAAGTTTTTATGATACAATCCTCACAGCAGCTCCTTCTGAAATGACTCAAAGAGTAAGATCGGAAAGGGAGCTAAGCTACTGGGAGCTGAGAAATTATATCGATATGGCTAAACGCAGAGGTGAGCAGGTACACCGGCTTGTGGCGGAGATGGAGTTCAAAATAGCTCTTCCACTCATGAATTTTGTAGTGATCCTGCTGGGAATAGCAATTACAGCCCGCATGGGCAGAAAAGGTGGACCGGTTCTTTTCGGTATTGGCCTTGGACTAACATTCTCATACTATCTGATCTCGCAAATAGCCATTGTTTTTGCTCAAAACGGTCACATATCTCCACTTACAGGAGCGTGGATCGGAAATGTTTTTTTCTTTACCATTGGAATTATTCTCTACAGGAAGGCTGCGAACTGATTTATGCTACCTAAAGTCTTAATTATCGATGACAACCACGACCCTCTTGACATACTTGAACTACTGCTTTATAAAGATTTTGACGTTTGTACTGCCATGAACGGCTTTGAAGGTCTGAAAAAAGCCGAAGAGGAAAAACCAGACCTTATAATTACCGATATTATGATGCCGATCATGGATGGTATCAGGCTATTCAACAAATTAAAAAAATCTCCCGATTGCCATTCCACACCGGTTATTGCCATAACCTCATTCAAGGGAAGTATTACAAACAAAAGCCTTCTTAATATGGGTTTCAAGGGTGTAGTTTCAAAACCCTTGGACAAAAAGGAGATTCATGAGGTAATTCACAAAGTTCTCGATGAAACCAAACAGAATGAATTTCAAACGGTCCGATAATATGAAAATTTTTAAGAAATACTCATCCTTTCTTCCCTATCTGCTGCTTTTTTCCTTACTGCTGCTGTTTTGGAATGAGACATCCAGAGTGGTGTCAGCACTTTTGATCGCAGCTTCATTTATCATCTCGCTCTGCCTTAGCTATTCCCCTGGTTCACAACAAAAAAAGAAAACAGAAATCACAAAAGTACCGAAACAGAAAACAATGGTCTTGTAACACTGGCTTCAGAAAATGTCTCCAGGGATACCACCACAGTTAAAAACAGTGTTCTTGGAAGTCAGTATATATCACAGAAAAGAAAACAGACCGAATTAACCATTGATAAAATACTCGACCACTTTATTATGCTGATTAACAGCAAAATCCACTCACACACGATCGCAGTACTCTTCCCCACAAATGACCAGGGGTTTATGCTTCGACGCTACCACTCTAAATGTAACAGCATAAATAGAGATGCTGTAATTTATCCTGGTGTGGGTGTCCTTGGAACATTTTTTAAGGAGGGACTTAAGCCCTTAAACCTCAGCGATATCCCCAATAACAGCATCACTCTCTACTATTATACCAAGGATGTAGGTGTACGTTCTCTGATGGCAAGTCCAATCACCGCTGATGGTGTAGAGCGTGGTGTGGTGATTGTGGATCATGAGAATAAAAACCACTTTACTGACGAAGATCATGCATTTCTAAACACTGCTGCAGCACTCCTTGGACAATCTGTTTTCAATATGTATAAGTACAATGAACACAGACTTGAGCACAGAAGATTCCTCGCTGCAAACGAAATCGAACAACATCTCTTTTCACATAATCAGATTGATCAGATACTTGATGAATTGACAGAAATTATCCCCTACTCCATTTCCTGCGACCGTCTTACTATCAGTATAAGGGATGAAAACAATTCCGGTCAGGCAATCATTGTAAGAGCTGCAGGGTTGAACAGCGAAGATTTGACAGGTAAAACATTTAGTCTCGAACGTAAAACGATTGCCAGTATACTGTATGCAAAAAATCTCTCCTTTTATCGTGATTTTGCAAAAGATCACCACGAAAAACGCTACTTTGAAAACGAGCCAAAATGCGACAACCTTGTCTCTTTTCTGGCTATGCCCTTTGGGGTTACAGAATGTAAGGGGATGATTTTAATTGAATCACGCAAACACAACGCTTTTGGTAAATCAAAACACGACCTTCTTTGCCGCCTTGCGACAAGCGCCGGAATAGCTATCGAACGACACCTCACCCTCGAAAAAACAAAAGCTCTTGCAACCCACGACGGCCTTACCGGCTTATATAACCACAGACAATTCCAAAGTACATTAACTGATTTCACCCTGCGTTCAACCAGATACAACGACCCTGTTGTGCTCGTGCTGTGTGACATAGATTACTTCAAGAAAATAAATGACACCTACGGCCACCCTTTCGGCGACACGGTACTCAAGGGTATAGCAGCTAAACTCGAAAGCAGTATTCGGGAAGGGGTAGACATTGCCGCACGGTATGGAGGAGAGGAATTTGCGCTGATACTGTACAAAACAGATCATAAAAGCGCTGTAGATACCACCGAAAGAATCCGAAACAAGATCTCCGGTGAGAGTTTCAATGCCCCGGGCGGAGAGAAGGTTCAAATCACTATGAGCTTTGGACTGGCAGAATACGGCAAACACGCCAAACAGGTTGACGAATTGATAAAAAAAGCAGACAAAGCACTGTACAGAGCAAAGGAAAATGGCAGAAACAGAATAGAGGTTTTTTAAAGAACAATCAGATCACAACCAAGCCATAGGCAAAAAAAAGTAGCTGTAACAGCTGTATCCCCCACCCATTGTAATATGCCTACCCAGTAAAAAACCCGGTTCGAAGCTGCTTACCAGGGTGGCGTAAAGGTCAAGAAATACAAATACAAAAGTAGTTTTGCTAAACTTTAATTATTAAAACAGAAGATAAACCACACACGACCTCCAGCTCTCCTATATTACTGCACCTGTGAAAATTCGATCTGCAGCCTGCAAAATTTACACACAGCATATGTAAGTGTGTATAGCGGCTCCAATCGATTTGCATTTTACATGCTAATTGGCAGGAAAAAATTCGACCAACAAAGCAAAATGTGTGCAGTATCAGGAATGGCGGTATAGTCAGATCAGAAAATTACGTCGCGGATGTCAGTTACACCGGAACACATAATGAGAGATATTGAGTCTCCGCACTGATCAACCCAGTCTGATTTACGATGAGGCCGGGCTACCACACATTCTTTGAATCCCATTTTGATAAGTTCTTTCAATCTTGCACTCATGTTGTTTACCGGCCTGATCTCCCCTCCCAGGCCAAGCTCTCCAATGAAAGCCAAATCTTTTCTCAGTGGTTTGTTATGAAAGGAGGAGAGTAAAGCAGCAATAATCGCAATATCCGCAGCAGGTTCTCCCACACTCAATCCTCCCGCAATATTGAGAAAAATATCATGATCCCCTAACACCAACCCATCATATTTCTCAAGCACTGCAATCAGCAATGAAAGCTTTTTGGGATTAATGCCGGAAGCGACTCTCTGAGGAATCCCGAAATGGGAATTATTTACAAGAGCCTGAATTTCGAGCACAAGAACTCTCGTTCCCTCAAGTACAGGAGCGATTGCAGTTCCGGGTATTGGCTCTTCCCGGTTCATCAATAAAAACTCCGACATACTGGAGTTCTCTTTTAACCCACTGTCTGTCATACTGAAAAGGGCAATTTCCCCTGCGGGACCGAAACGATTTTTAACAGAGCGGACGATCCGGTAGTTATAACGCCCATCACCTTCAAACTGAAGCACAGTATCAACCATATGCTCCAATACCCTCGGCCCTGCAATTGTTCCCTCTTTTGTCACATGACCAACTATAACAACCGACACGTTCTCTGTTTTAGCATAACGCAGAATCATCGCTCCACACTCCCTGATCTGAGCGACACTGCCAGGTGCACTTTCCACAGAATCAGTATACATAGTTTGGATCGAATCAATGACTACAATATCCGCCTTATGCTCAGAGAAGATCTCAAGAAGGTTCTCCATGTTTGTTTCAGTAATTACCTGAATCGGTGACTGTTCTACTCCAAGACGTTTTGCCCGTAAAGAAACCTGCTGCACAGATTCCTCTCCTGATACATAGAAAACGTTATTTGACTCGGACCAGCAAGACATAAGCTGCAAAACAAGAGTTGATTTTCCTATTCCGGGATCTCCAGCCAGCAAGACAAATGACCCCATTACCAGTCCTCCCCCAAGCACCGGATCGACCCCATTCATCGAACTTGTTATGCGGGAATTCGTTTCGCTTTCATGGGTTTGAAGAGAGGTTATCTTTGGAGGCTGTTGTCTGAAAGAGACATTACTGCGCTGAGTGGTTTTGCTGCCTATACGGAATTCAGTTAGAGAGTCCCACTCTCCACAGTTTTCACATTTCCCAAGCCATTTGGGATAATCTTCACCGCAATTACTGCATACAAAGGCTGTTTTTTGTTTTTTTGCCAATTTTTCTTATCCGAATTTTTTAAACTGAATCTGAATCAATTTTGATTTTGCTCGCCTTTGTCTGATTTGGGTTTGACAACAGGCATTTTGAATTTCTTATCAGCAAATGAAGCAGATGATTTAATTTTTGTTACATCAACCTGACCGGAATAGGTGTTTTCCTCTTCCACCGCATAGTAAATCTTGCGTTGGCCACGAATGAACTGCTGGATATAGGGATTTCGGGACTTTCTGATCTCACCGGGTGTGCCAAGAAAGATTATCTTCCCCTCATGAATCATAGCGATCTTATCAGCAATCTTGTAGGCGGAGCTTATATCATGAGTCACAAGTATTGAGGTCATGTTTAATTTGTCACGAAGAGAGAGTACCAGATCATTGATTTTATCTGTCATTATGGGATCAAGAGCAGAAGTTGGCTCATCGTAAAGCATAATTTCAGGTTTCATTACCAGTGCTCTGGCCAACCCCACACGACTTCGCATCCCTCCGGAGAGCTCTGATGGCATTTTGAACTTAAACTCCTCCTTAAGCCCAACCATCTCAAGTGATTCACCAATTATCTTCTCAATTTGTGACTCAGTCAGATCAGTATGCTCCCTTAGAGGAAATGCCAGATTTTCCCCCACATTCATCGAATCAAAAAGCGCTGCTCCCTGAAAGAGAATACCAAAACGCTTACGTACTTTGTCAAAATCAGCGGGTTTTGTTGTTGGTGATGATATAACTTTTCCATCAAGAGTGATCCTTCCCCCATCTGGGAATATCAGACCTATAATATGTCTGAACAAAACCGTTTTACCGCTTCCTGATTGTCCTATAATACAAAGAATTTCACCCTTATTTATATCCATATTGATGTCATCAAGAACAACCTGATTACCGAAATGTTTCTTGAGATGTTCAACTTTAAGCATAGGTGTAGTAATCCGTTTCCTCAGAATACTGAGTTAAATTTCTATCTTAAAATTCTAATACCAGAAGGGCAATTAGGAAATCAAAAACTAATATAAGCACCGCAGAAACCACCACAGCCTTTGTAGTAGCATTACCCACGCCTTCTGCTCCGCCCTTGGTTTCAAAGCCGAAATGTGAACCAGTTAAGGCAATAATAGCCCCGAATACAACCGTTTTTGCCACGCCGATATACACATCCATGGAGTCGAAAAATATTCTCAATCCACTGAAATATGCATACATGGTCATATCCACTGTAAGCCAGACTGTTAGAGCAGCGCCTATCGCAATAGCCACAAAATTTGCCCATATTACAAGGACCGGAAGCATAATCATACATGCTACAGTTTTTGGAATGATAAGATAACGAATGGGATCAAGACGTAGCACATTCATGGCATCAAGCTGCTCACTTGTTTTCATCGACCCGACTTCAGCCGCAATTCCGGTTGCGACTCTTCCGGCCACAACCATTCCCGTAATAACAGGTCCAAGTTCTGTTATTACACTTTTACATACCAGCACACCGAGATATCTCATCGGTATAAGTCCATCCATCTGGTAGGCAGCCTGAGTCACTGTTGCAGAGCCAAGAAAAAGGGCAATAACAGTGACCAAAGGGAGTGACTCGATGCCAAGAGTATACATGTGCTCAAGGGTGATATTTGGATTTTTCACCAACAGCGGCATTCTGATAAATGTCAACCAGCACAGATTACCATACCTCTGCACATTGCGAAGAAATCCTGCAATCCCCTTACCCGCACTGAGCACAAAAGAACCAAACACTGCAATTAATCTCAAAGGTGCAATCAAAATCCTGCAATCTCCTCACGCTCAGACAGGTTTTCAAAACGGGCGAAATCTTTAACGAAAGCAAGATTGGCAGTACCAATAGGACCATTTCTCTGTTTTCCTATGATAATTTCTGCTTTGCCCTTATTGTCCTCCCCATCTGGATGATACACTTCATCACGATAAACGAACATAACAATATCAGCATCCTGCTCAATTGCTCCTGATTCCCTGAGGTCGGAAAGCTGGGGACGATGATTTCCCGTACGCTGTTCAACAGCACGGGAGAGCTGTGAGAGAGCTATAACCGGAATATCAAGCTCCTTTGCCACACCCTTGAGAGAACGACTGATCTGAGAGATTTCCTGCTGCCGACTCTCCTGCTTACCGGATGAACCCATGAGCTGAAGATAGTCCACGATCAGGAGATCAAGTCCATGCTTAGCTTTCAGACGTCTGGCCTTTGCCCGTAACTCAAGAACAGTTATACTGGGAGTGTCATCGATGAAAATCGGGGCTTCAGCCAGGGGGCCGGCAGCCACACTTAATTTTGGAAAATCACGTTTGGGAAGAGTACCACTTCTCAGCGCATGCATGCTGACACGAGCCTCGGAACAAAGCATACGCTGAACCAACTGAGCCTTGGACATTTCAAGGGAGAATATTGCAGTGGGATGCTTATACAGAGAAGCGGCATTAAGAGTCAGTGAAAGAATAAATGCAGTTTTTCCCATAGCCGGACGCCCCGCAATAATAACCAAATCACCTTTTCCTAAACCCGTGGTCATGTCATCCAATTCTTTAAATCCTGTAGGAACACCTTTAAACCCACCTTTGGTGTAATTCTCTATCTCCTTGAATGTATTTGAGAGCAATTCACCCGTAGACTGAAACGAACTGGCCATCTTAGCTTCTGAGATGTCATAGATAAGTTTCTCAGCGTTATCAAGAATAACTTTGGGTTCCTGCTCGTTGTCAAAGCAATCGGTGGTAATTTCAGCAGCCACTGTTATCAGCTGTCTGAGAGTTGCTTTTTCTCTGAGGATTTCTGAATAGTACTCTATATTTCCGGAAGTTGTAATGTTTTCAACTAATTCGCTGAGGTATATCTCTTCCCCGACATCTTCAAACCAGCTTTTTTTACGAAGCGTTTCTGCGACCGAAATCACATCGATTGTTATGTTTTTCTCGAAAAGTTCTTTCATACAGCTGAAAATCTTGCGATTTGCAGATGAATAGAAACACTCTTCCTCGAGAAGCTCCAAAGCCTGAACAGCAGCTTCTCCATCTATAAGCATTGACCCTAAAATAGTCTTCTCAACATCAATGGATTGAGGAGGAAGTCTTTTTGCAAGATTTACATCTGTAACTTTTGGTTTTTCAGTTCTACTTTTTATTGCTGCCATATATACCATAGCTGTTGAGAATTTTTTGCGTTTTGATCAAATCCTGCCATGCGCTGAGTTTAAAACTCTTCTCAGCCTTCAATAAAAAACGGGGGCTGTATGTAACAATCACTGGAATTGAATTATAGCTGTTCTGACGGTTGCGGACGCTATCCAACCCATCTTCTGTGTCAAGAACTGCTTTAACTGCAACCTCACCCATTGCCAGAATAACTTTGGGTTTCATGATATCTATTTGTTTTTCAAGCAGAGGCAAACAGGAGTCTGCTTTTCTGTGTTCAGGGACAGAATTCTGAGCCGGCCTGCACTTTAGTGCAGTAGTTACAAAGGAATCCTTGTTTCTGTCGATCTCAATTGCCTCTAACATCTTTTCAAACAAAGCTGCAATTTCACCTGAGAAGGGGATCATCGTTTTCTCATCTTCCCCTTCAGGATAATCACCGATAATCAGGAGTGCGCTTTGAATATTACCAGAACCAAACACCAGTTTTTTCCGGTTAGCACATAATTCACAGGCATTGCAATCCTTAGAACTTTTGTAAAGGTCGATAAGTTGATCACGCTTTGAAGCCTTTGGGGTTTGTTTTGAAGATGAAACGGAACCGGAAGAAAACTCATGTCCAAGTTCTTTAACCGGCTTTAGCCTGGAGAGACGGTCAATTGAATCCAATCCATCTTTTTTGATACTCTTTTTTGCACCGGGTTTCACAGAGGGTAGAGTACCAACAGATCCAATGGGTGGAGATGTTTCAGGAACATTCTTTTTTAACAGCGATTCAGGTTTGAAATCAGAAGACAACAGAAGATGTTCCAAGCCAAGTTGCTGAAGCTGAATAAGGTATTTTCGGAACAGAGATGTGGTAATCATTTGCTTATTTTCCTGAAATTGCTGCAATACTACTTAAAATATATGAAGCAGCTTTCAACTTGTCCATAGCAGGATATTTCTCTACCCTGCCATCAGCAAAAAGAAGATTGATTTGAGTTGATTTTTTCTCCAGGGCGGTATCAGCTCTATTGAAAACCATCATATCACATTTTTTCCTGATCATTTTTTCTGATGCACGTTCAATATTATCATCACTTTCAAGTGAAAACCCAACCAGAATTCTCCCACCTTTTCTCATCCCCAATCCTTTTAGGATATCAGGATTTGAGACAAGTTCAATAATTCTGTGATTTTCAGCCTCCCGGGATAATTTTGAATCCGAATAACTCACCGGACGATAATCGCTTACAGCCGCTGCCATTATACACACATCACAGGATTCAAATTCCCGTTCAAGGGCATCCTGCATCTGTTGGGCAGTCCGTACCGGTACGATTCTGGCCCCCGAGGGTGGTTGCACTTTTGCAGGTCCGCTTACCATCACCACCTCAGCCCCCATATCTATAGCGACACGAGCGAGAGCGGCTCCCATCTGACCCGATGATCGGTTGGTTATAACTCTTACAGGATCAATCGGCTCTTCGGTAGGTCCGGAAGATAATAAGACCCGTTTACCATTAAATATGGAAGATGCCGTTTTTCTGTACAACAACTGATGAGCAATATCCTCAACGGGAATCATCCTTCCAGCACCTTCAACCCCACAGGCCAATTCTCCCTCATCTACAGGCAGAACTGTAATGCCTCTGCTCTTGAGCAAACCGATATTGGATTGGTTTGCACTACTGGCCCACATCACACTGTTCATAGCTGGTGCTATAATGATTTTTTCTTCAGGAATTGAGAGAGCAAGAGAAGTGAGTAGATTATCAGCGACCCCATGGGAGATTTTTGCAATGGTATTTGCAGTTGCGGGGCATACAATGAAAATATCCGCCCATTCAGCAAGGCGGATATGATTCATATCGTAAAACTGGACCTCATCAGTATATACTGGATTTCCCGAAACTGTTCTGAGTGAAGCCTCTCCAACAAACCCTCTGGCATTGGGTGTGAGTACAGTTTTGACTTCGCACCTTTTTTTTCTAAGAATGCGTATAAGCTGAGGAATTTTATAACCGGCAATTCCTCCTGTAATACCGATAAGGATTTTGGGTGAGGTAGCCATCAGCTTTCAATTTCATTTTCCTGGTTTTCGACAACACGACCTTCAAACAGACGCTTTAACGCGAGAGTTGTAGGCTTATCCTCAGCACCGGTAATAATATCATTACGGATTTGATCGTTAATGAATCGCGCCTCCTTTGAGGCCATCAGTACGGCTTTGTAACGATTAATGCCTTTTTTCTCCAACAACTCAAGATCCAGCTCATACAGATCCTTAGACATACACTCCTCCTGTGTTTGTATATAAACAAATCTTACTCAATATTCTGAATTTGTTCTCTGATTTTTTCAATATTTTCCTTGAGACTTACTGACATGTGTGATATTTCGGTATCATTTGCCTTTGAACCGATTGTGTTTGCTTCCCGGTTCATCTCCTGAAGCAAAAACCCCATTCTCTTCCCTGTCGGCTCATCAAGTTTAAAGTCATCGGTAAATTTTGCCACATGCGCCCTTAGCCGAATGCATTCCTCACTTATATCAATTTTATCTGCAATGATCGCAACCTCGGTGGCAATTCTCTGAGGGTCGACCTGGGTTTCAAGCATACTTTCTATTCGACTGTTTAAATTTTCTGAGTAGTGACTTACCCTCTCAGGGGCTCTTTTTTCTATTTTCTGTATAGTTTTTGTTATTTCTTTTAGTATCTTTTTTAAATCCTTTGCAATAAACTCACCCTCAGTTTTACGAGTCAGCTCAAAAGCCTCTAAAGCATTCTTTATAACTGGCTTAAGATGTTTCCAAATAGTTTCATCACTGTATACAAGGGACTCGGTTTTTATCAGATCGCTAAACTGAAGCAGATCCTTTATTTCAATGTCTCCAGCCAACGAGAACTGTTTTTTAACTTCACGGAAAATATTTACGTAATTTTCCGTTTTTTCTTTGTCCCAGGTTAACTGAGAAGTTTGGGCATCCCTGTCGCAGGAGATCAATACAGTGACACTTCCTCTGCTGATAAAAGAACTCACTTCTTTTTTAATTTTTTGTTCGAGATTCGAGGCGAATTTTGGCTGCCTGACCTGTAGTTCTAAAAATCTGTTGTTGACTCCGCGTATTTCAACTTTATACGTTCCGGAAGGGGTATTTTGTTCGGCTAAACCGAAACCGGTCATGCTACGCATAGGCATATTTTCTGTGATCCCTCGCCGTAGGAAATTTAAGGATGTGTATGGGGTAAACTTTATGAATATAATTGATAGAGAGATGTGAGGACAATAGAGGAGTGAGGAAATATGAGGTGGTGGGGACGGAGTTGCAATTTGATTCATGAGGGAGGGACGGAGTTGTCTTTTTTAATTAAGTGTACCTCATAGAAACGTCGCGAATCGTCCTGCACTCGACCTACTTTAGAATCCCCCCCAAACAGGGTGCATTGGCAGCTATGAGCAACACTAAACTCAGAATATTGTTAATTAAGTAATGATTGTTTTTTTTCTGGGTGGGGGCAATTTTTTGGGGACGGAGTTGCATTTAATAACCTCATTTTTTTAAAATCATATTGCAGCATTCCCACATC
>LDWW01000028.1 GCA_001045525.1 Chitinispirillum alkaliphilum
ACCCACTGCGCGTCCGGTGACCACTATATTTGCCCGATTAAGACCCACTGCGCATCCGGTGACCACTATATTTGCCGGATTAAGACCCACTGCGCATCAGGGGCCACTATATTTACCGGATTAAGAACCGCTGCGCGTCCGGTGACCACTATATTTGCCGGATTTCATATCCACTGCGCATCCGGTGACCACTATATTTGCCGGATTTAGAACCACTGCGCATCAGGTGACCACTAATTTGCCGGATTAAGACCCACTGCGCATCCGGTGACCACTATATTTGCCGGATTAAGACCCACTGCGCATCAGGGGCCACTATATTTGCCGGATTAAGAACCGCTGCGCATCATTTATATGTGAATTTTCATACAACAGGAAAGAACTTAAAGATTGCAGGTCTACTTTTCAGCATTAATTTGTTTGTGTACATTTGATTTCTGAAATTCCTCAACAGCTTTTAAGTGCTCAACGTCTCCCTGTGGACCACTCATCCGCTCACCAAGTTTATGAATTGCAGATTCCTGACCATATAAGATTGCAACATCCCCAGTGCGCAGGAAAGTATTCCCCCCAGGAGCACCGATATAAGTACCGTTTTTTCGTTTGATTCCAAGCACCATGATCCCTTCTGATGACAACGCCATATCGATAAGGGATTTCCCTGCAATCCAATGATCATGTTCTGCAATCATTTCGGTGATCTGATAATCTCCGGCGAGGTGTAGAAGGCTTGAATAGTCTCTTACAGTCAAATCGGTCCAGCGTTGAAGAGCTTTTGAGATAATCTTTCCAAACCAGCGGTCAAACATCTCACTGGAAGATATTTTCCAAAGAACCAATATCCCTGAGAAGATTATGAGAACCCGGTAATACCAGGCCATTTGTTCCTGCCCGGTGTTATAGAAGGTAAGCAGCAGTGATGCAACGGCCGAGGCTACACCGGCATTACCAAGCAGCATCAATACCATAACGATTCTGCGGCGCACAGGATGTGATACAACCGATTCAGCCTCTCTTGTGGTAAATCCTACCCCCGAAAATGCCGAACGGGCCTGAAACCGAGCAGATTCCCTGGAAAGACCAGTGTGAACCAAAGCTATTGAGGCAATTCTGGTAATAATAAGTGAAAGTGAAAGTACCGCAAATAGAGTAATTATTCCAGCCATAGTATGCTACCGTTTATAGAAGGATTTTGTATTGTTTGAAACAATCATAATTTTGAAACAATGATAATATAGTATAAGAGAAGAGTTTATTTTACATTTCCTTGAATATGAGTTCGTGAATGAATAGATAATCTTGTTTCGAGTCTGGCGTTTTACATCCCCACAGTGATAAGGTTTCCGGAAAACGCCATCAGTGCAACAGATTCAACCAGCATTTCTTCACAGCAAACTTTCTTTGCCCAAAATTACTGTTTACATTCAGCGTGCAGAGTGCTTGCTCTCAATACCAAAACCGCCACTAAAGTAAACGAGCTGAAATCTTTATGCACCTTCCATCTGCATAAATCATATTTACGCATAACACTTCAGCCAAGGACAAACATATGGATTCCAATGTTGATATTTCAAGCCTTCCGCTCATCCACACAGAATTAGGGGTACTACCAGGTATAGCCATGATCTTAGTTGCATTGTTTTTAGGTGTTGTGCCCACCTACCAACTGTACGATAAGTTTAACAAGGGAGATTTGCAACCAATACACTTCCTTTTTCTCCTGTTCTCAGTAATTGGTATAGTATTGTTTTTTTCGGGCTTGCACCACATAACCAGAAAAACTATTCTTTATATCGATAGTACAACAGTTAAAATGGATGTCAATTCCATTTACGGACATAAAACCTGGTCTGTTCCCCTTAAGGAGTACAAGGGTGTTCTCTTTCACAGCAGAAGAGAAACAGGCAGTAGCACCAATAAATCAACCCCATACACACTCTACATACTTGAACTACATCATGAAAACCCTGATAAGCAGATCCAGCTCTACTCCTCAAGATCAGACTCCAAACTGCGTGAGGTCTGGGAAAATTACTGCAGAAAACTAAATCTGCCACCCCTGGAGAAGAGTGATAATGAGATCGTTATCAGACAATTCGGGAATTTGGATTAGTCCGTGAAGAAATTACATGAAGAGGGTAAGGTGGAGGTTTTGATTTTGATTACCAAAGTGTAAAGTTTGACATTGTAGATGACAACAATCTAAAAAACACCTGCCACAACCCTCCATCAATCCCCTGAAAACTTCTTTGTTTCCCCCCTTTTCAGAAGCCCCCTTTTATACCGGCTATTTCACAAGTAAAAAAAAGTAATTCGTGGTAGTTTCCAGAACAATAACACCAGACAGCACAAACAAAGCATGCCAAAACCTTGGAAGGGTGTTGCGCTTCGTTCTGCGGCAACACCCTGAAAAATCAAATCGGTCACCTCGTGTGAGCCGATCTTGATTATTCCTGCTCAGGGCAGAAAAATTCTTTCCAGCGATGAAGTGGCGGTGTTGCCACTCTTGTCTTTTGCTACTATGTAATAACGCACATCACCCAATCCTTCCGGTAGTTCTGCAGTATAATACACACTCGTCACCGCAGGGCCGGTGTTTGATTTGTATGGACCATTGTTTTTCATCGGATACTGTTTTTCCTCTTTACCCGAGCGAATGACAAGTTTCACATCCTCAATACCCGAGATATCGTAAACAAATGTGTGGACAGTTCCCCTTTGAGGTGCATCGATAAGGCAACCCTGCCCCCATGCCTTGCCCCCTGGATTTTCCGGAGTTATCCATGGAGTGAAAATTGCCGGTGCAGTTTTATCCTTACCGGAAGAGATAACTTTATCAAGTCCGCCTTTAATAAGTGCATACCCCTTATTTGCAGCTTCGGTCACCTGTCTGTCCCAAAGCTCCTGCCCAGTCCAATACCAGTAGCAACTTGTTTCAGCAGTAAGCATCAGTTTTTTAGCTTCCTTCAAAGCATCATCACCCTTACCCTGATCTTCCACGGTGTGTACACAGTTTTGAAAAGCAGTGAGCACCGCCCATGAATTAAGGTCAGGTGAATAGGGCTGATCATACATGCTGAACCACTTTTTAAACTGCGGATCCCCGTTGTCAGCTCCTGCCCAGGAACCCCCTTCCACATGAACTGCGTTTGCCGGATCGGGGGGGAAGTTATCAAGATAATCCTCTATAGTTGTCAGCTCAAACCGCTCATCCTCCCTTACCCATTCAACCAGCCTTGCAGTGTTGTGCCTGTAATAGCTGTCCGCCCCACCCCCGTGATTATCACCATCAGAGTGGAGAACGAAAAATGGGGGATGCTTAGGATCGAAATTGCCGGAGTCAACCACGGTGTTATACAACTGAGAAAGTACATCTTCATACTGAAGCGCTCCGAATCCACCCCTTGCGTCCTCGTTTCCGATATATCTCTCAGCGGGCACCCCAATAATCTTATGTATAGTTCCGTCTACATCCTCATACTTGACATATTCAGGCCTTAGCAGTGACGGACTGATTTTACCCGGTGCCCATATGTTATTGAGCGGAATCCAGTCATCCACAGGCGGATTTTCCTGATCAGCCCTGTTGGGAGGAAGCATCCCCTCCTCGATACCTGGATAAGGATACTCTTTACATGCTCTGTAACGGTGTATGGAGTCGTAAATCACCGCCCTGACACCAGCCTCTTTAAGCCAGGGGATCATCCTTACATGAAAAGCAGTTTCGGGAGGAAACATCACCGGTGAAGGGTCCACACCAAATGTGTTTTTAATGATATCCCTGTGCATTTCGATCTGCGAAAGCATGTTTCTTCCGGGAATAAGTGCCATTAACGGATGGTAAAAACCGAAAGCTGTAAAGGCAACCCTCTTATGGTTAAGTGATGTTTGCTCTTTGGCTATCTCTTTAAGGGAATCACTCCAGGATTTGAAAACTCCCCCGCAGAGCCCTTCCTTTTCACACCTGTTAAGCTGCTCGATGAGAGACCCGCTCCAGCTGGTGGATAGTCCCGCATGTGCCAGACCTCCGTCAATATACTGCCTGACCGCCTCAGAGATAAATGTTGTGTAAGCCCCCTGACGCGAACCAAATATCCCCTCCTTCTCACCATCCCAGTAGGAGAGATCCGCTGCGCGGTAGTAAGGCTGATGCATATGCTTATGTATACCAAAGTAAAGTTTAACTCCCTTTTGGGCTCCGACCCGAACGTGTGGCTTTGATCCGCTTTTCTCCCTTTCAACCCTGATCTCACTGAACTCCTTTATCCAGTCGCCCCCTCCCGCACTTTGCCAATCACTGCTCCGGCAACCCTCTATCTGTACAGAGTGCTTGCCGGGCGAAAGCTTCTTCTCAGGTACTTTTACACTATATTCATTGTTCTTACCCTTTTGGATCAAATCCCCCTTAAACAGATGCTCCATGCCGTTTTCCCTGAGTATAACCTGAGGAAAAGGAATCTCCCCATCCGCTTTGAACTTTATCTCAAATGCAGCCGATCGGCCACCTTTGTTACCCGGCACTGATTTTGGTACCGAAACCTCTGTTATCCTGGTAAATATGTCACTGCTCTCAAAGTTCATCTTATAACCCCCGGGTTGGATGATAAACGGATATACATAGTTCTTTTTATATACTCTGCCGCGTAAAGGCGAAGAAAAACTGCATATTTTTGCAAATTCTGTGCCGGTTCTGCACTCACCAAAGCTTTACATCATTTCCCTTTCACAGATTCATGATTATATCTTTTTGGTAAACTTTTGACAAGAATAAAAAACCGCTGCCTCAAGTGATAATACGGGTACACTGCAGCGGTTAATAAGAGCCCCCTAACATTAGGTGGGAAATTTTCGGGATATTGTTTCCACTTTTTCTCCCGATTTGCAATCGCGATGAACACTCCCGGTTTGCGACAAAACTTACCGGTAACCCTTAAGGATCTTACATAGTTTTGCAGGAGCGGTCCCCCGCTTATACCGACTTCGCGTCGGATTTTTTTGAAGACACTGACGGGTGAGATTTGTCCATCAACACCACCAAGGAATTGCCCACCGGAGGTCTGGCCAAAGATTTTCAACTACCACTTTTTAAAAAGTGCAGCAGATTGCCTGGAAGGATTGGCTTTCTTAAAGCGGCCAGTGCCCTCAAAGGGCGGAGCGTCTTCGCGCAGCGCTACAAACGAGGCACCGATTCCCGTTGGAACCGGTGATGGAACCGGGAGAACCGGTGAAGTCTGCGGCATGCGCCCGGAATATTATTAACTAATCGGAGTCAGGAATTCCGGCGTACCTGTGTTCAAGGTTTTTGCCTACTTTCTGCCAAAGCTCCTGTGGTCTTATCGCTTCGCCGCTTCTTATTTTAAAGGAATCTTTGACCGATTCGATTTCAGAATCTATCTCGCTTTGCTCAAGCGAGTAGATTTTGTAAAAGTAGTCATAAAGATCATGCCGGGTTGGCCACCTGTAGTTTTCCGTGCGATTTACAAACAATCTGTCCATGAATAAACCTCCTTATTTCACAATCGGGCAAATAACATGGGGAGAAATGCCTCAGAGAGTTTGGGTTATTACGGTTTTGCAATCGAGACTTTTTTGAACATTATTTGCACTGCGATGATCAGGTACTATTCCAACGAGGGTCGATCCAGAACCACTCATCACCACCTGTTCACAACCTGCATCGATCATTTTCTCCCTTAACAGTTCCAGATCCCTGTGACGGGAAAAAGCGCTCAGTTGGAAATCGTTATGGAGCAGGGGTAAGAGAGCGGATCTGTTGTTTTGAGAGAGGGAGGCGATTATTTTTTCAGTATCCCCCACCTTTTTTCCGACTTTTTTATAATCTATCAATCCATAGGCTTCCCTTGTGGATATGCCAAAGGGTGGAAATGCCAGCACAAAAACAAACCTCAGGGATGTATCCACCGGTTTGATTATACCGGTAGCTTCTGTGTCGAAAGCGGTTTTGCCTGTAAAGAAAAAGGGGACATCCATTCCAAGCTCTCTTCCCAGCTCCATTTTTTCTTTTTCTGAGATTTTCAGATCCCAAAGCTCACAGAGCAAAGTGATAACCGTTGCTGCATTTGCACTTCCACCGGCAAGCCCGCCCATGACCGGAATCCGCTTGATTATAGAGATTCTTACATTGCGATCTATTGAGAAACGTTTTCTTACCAGTTCAGCAGCTCTCCAGCAGATATTGCTCTCATCACAGGGAACCATCTCGTTATCACACTCAAGCAGCATAGAACGGTTCTCTTCAATGCTTATGGTGTCGTGAAGCGTAATCTGGTGCTTGATAATTCCAAGCTCATGATACCCCCTGAGGGATCCGCTTTCTATTTTTTTGACAATATCGAGGGAGAGGGTAAGGCGGGTGTTTGAATCTCTGTGTAACATAAAGGGCACAATCTCAGAGGAAAAAGTAATCGGGATATAAAGATGGAAAATAGTATCTGCACAAAGATTGTACCTTCAATAAGTTCAACCACCACAGCACCCGTCGTTCACCGTTTTTTTCTTTTTAAGTCCCCCAATCGGTAAAACGACTTCCCTGCTTTTTTCAGTAACATTAAAGACAGCCCCACCCCCGCATACAGTATAAAGGGATATCCCGGGAAGGTGGTGATTTTCAGCTGAATACTTTTTGATTGCGCCTGATGAGAGAATTGGCCCCGTGCTCCATAATCCCCCTCAACCGGTGCGAAAAGATTGTCGGGTTTATCTTTGGCTACGGCTCCGTTGTACTGCTGAGCATCAAAGCCGGTTTTGGCCAGGTAGATATCGACAACTTTAGGGAAAAGCTTGCCCAGCCAGATCACCATGGCGGATGTGCCGAGCTGAATTTCGCGCCTTTTGCTGTGTGCGGACCAAAAGATCGCCTCTGCGGACAACTGTGGCTCATAGATTGGGGGAACGGGCTGGTGTTTACGCTCCATTTTATTTCTGCTCCACTCAAACTGAGGGGTGTTTATTGCGGGAAGCTGTACCATGTTTACTCTGACCTTACTCTTGTTGTGCATGAGTTCACAGATCAGCGATTCGGTGAATCCCTTTATGGCATGTTTCGCTCCGCAGTAGGCGGACTGGAGCGGGATTCCCCGGTAGGAGAGTGCGCTTCCGACCTGCACAATTGTGCCCCTGTTTAACGGCAGCATCTGTTTGAGGGCTGCATGAGTCCCGTATACATACCCCAGATAGGTCACTTCTGTTGCACGTCGAAACTCTTCGGGGGTGATTTCTGAGAACGGGGACAAAATGGTCACCATTGCACAGTTAACCCATATGTCTATACCCCCCCAGGTATCAACCACCTTCTGGGCGGCTCTTTGGAGCTGCTCTGCATCGGCAACATCAACCTGTATAATAAGCGCCTCGCCGCCATGCGCCTCAACATCTCTTGCCGCCCCCTCAAGCCCTTTCAATCCACGTGCCAGCAGTGCCACCCTGGCCCTTTTCCTCTTTGCAAACTCTATAATTGTGGCTCTTCCCACACCAGCCGATGCCCCGGTTACAACCACTATTTCGCTACAGTTCATCACTTCTCCCCTTTGATACTGCTCACACACCCTGTTTATCCTCTCTTACGGCAGCAATAGTGAGGCCGGATAAGCCAAGCCCTTCGCTGCTTCGGTTTCATGCCTCCCCCGCTTTTGGGGCAGACACCTTTTTTTTGTGGATAATTGATCTTCCCTGAAACATTTTATAGTCTCACGTTTTTTGATTTTTTTGGCACTCACGTTTACCCGAAGAGAGACAAGGTATGGATCAGCGACTACAACCAAGGGTAAAGATATCCTCACTCGGTGCAGAGATTATGGACCAGAGTTCACTCCCGGGGGGAGAGTGCAGAAGTGAACCTGTAACGGTCCTGAACGTCTCGGAAGCCGGTATGCTGTATAAATCCAGAAAAGGCAAAAAGGTGGGAGAGACATTGGTTGCAGCATTCACACTCCCCAACACCCCCCTCTCAATAAGAAGTTCGGTAACGGTGATCCACTGCACCTGCGAGTGGCCCAACTACCATATCGGTGTACAGTTTAAAAACCTTGGCCTTGCGGAGCGCAAAGTCATAAGAGACTTCATAAGGATGGAAATGGAAAATGACAGCAGCTGAAAAAAACGGCTCCTCTCTCTCTTTCATTCACATAAGCGACACACATATAGGAAACAGCAGGGACTTTTCCCTCTACAACCACAACACCTTCGAGCGGACCCGCAAGCTGATAGAGCTGATAAACGGGTTTTGTGCTCCCGTGGATTTTGTAATGAATACGGGGGATGTGGTGAACAGACCCGACACAAATGCCTACCAGCTTGTCTCTGAGCTTTTTTCAGATTTATTACACCCCGTATTTTTTCTCCCCGGTAATCACGACAATCCGGGGGAAACAGTTTCCCTCTCAGCCACGTACGGATTTGGTTTCTCAGAGATGGAAAACCACTCGTATCAGTTTAGCCTGAACGGCTGCAAATTCCTAACGCTCAACTGTACGGGATCTCCCCGGATCGATCCCCACGGAGAGTTTACCCCTGTACAGGAGAGGGTTTTAAGTCAGTTTTTAAGCCACGATGAACATCTCCGCCCCGTGCTTTTCATCCACTTTCCCGCCATAGCGACCGCAATCCCCTGGATCGACAGGGAGATGCTTATCCTCAACGGGGAAAGGCTCCATGAGTTGCTTGTGCGCAGCGGTAAAATAAGCACTGTTTTCTTTGGCCATATCCACCGAAGGGTCAGCTTCATAAAGGATGGCATACATTACATTAGCGCCCCCAGTCCGGTGTGCCAGTTCAGCCTCCTGCCCTCCGACCAGAAAGCCAGCTACGAGTCGGATATCCCGCTTTCATTCAACTATGTTACCTTTTGCGACGGTTTTGTTTTCATAAGAGAGATAACCCCCGGGTGTGGCGGTATGGTGTAGAGCCTTAAGGGGGAGAGAGAGTCTCTGCTGCTTTGTGTTTGGCAATTTGAGAATTCAGGCAAACATTTCTGCAAAACCGGTACAAAAACAGTCTGTGCGTTAATGGTCGGGAAGTCATTTCAGGCATTAGCTTTGCAACTTCATTTTTTTTACGGAAGACATACTTCTTTTTTAATCAGCGCAGATGTTTCACCCAACCAGGGAGTAGCGATATGGTTGTCATAACAGATGTAAACAGCAGGACCGGCTCTCTTCTGGCTTTGAAGCTTATAAAGTCAGGTGAGAAGGTTCTTGGGATAAACGGCTCCAGAACGCAGATGGCATCCCTTATAAGCGAGGGGATGGAAGGAGCAGTGGGAGATATCTCAGATCCGGTATTTCTGAGCAGCACGCTGAAGGAGGCCCAGACACTTTTTTTAATTGTGCCGATGCACACACACAAAGAGAATTACAGCCGCTATTTTATAAACATCGGCAGTTCGGTGATGAAATCGGTGAAGAACTCAAAGGTGAGAAATTTGTTCCTTGTCTCCGTTATGGGAGCAGAGCAGCGTGAGGAGGCAGGTTTACTTAGCGGGTATGGTGATCTGGAGGAGATTTTGGGGATAGTTGAGCCTCAGAACAGCGCAATTTTTCGCCCCGGCTACTTTATGGATCACATGCTCTCAAAGATTGCGATGATCAGAACAAAGGATATGATCGGGGATGTGATTGACGGAAACACCCCCATTTACTTTTCCGATATCCGCGATACAGTCATGCAGATCTCAGACATTTACCTCAATAACGAATACTTCGGAAGATCCAAAATAGAGCTCTACAGTGACAAACTCTCCTTGCGCACGGCATGTAAGATCATTGCAGAGAGCATAGGGATCCCTGAGCTTCCCTTTGTGCAGCTCAGCGATCAGGAATACAGAAACCATCTTCTCGAGCAGGGCACATCTATCCCCTTTGCCAACGCTTACGTTGAGATGGCACATGCAATTAGCCGCGGGGTGATGAAACCCTCACTGATCGACACCTCAGTCCCCAACTGCCCCACCCGCTTCTCCCAGTTTGTACAGGATGTATTTGTACCAGCTTACAAATGTGGTGAACAGTCGGTTTGAAAGAGCGGGCTGGATGAAACAAAAAAAACAGCAGGAGGAAACTGATGGCAGGTGAAAGTCAAGAGCTGAAAGAGAAAATTCAGCGCCAGCTGGCCTGGGACAGCAGCATAGAGTCCCGATCCATAGAGATCACCGTAAGCGATCACACAGTCACTCTCTCAGGAAATGTTCCTTCCTTCAAAGAGAAAAAGAGCGCATTAAGTGATGTGCTGAGTGTTCCCGGGGTCTCAAGGGTAATAAACAAAATATCAGTAGCAAAGCCCGATGGTGAAAAAAAGGAATCGGACAGGCAGATAGAGTCCAACATCAAAACCGCTTTCGCCATAAACTCCGCACTGGATGGATCGGATCTCAACACCGAGGTAAGGGATGGCAACGTTTTGCTGAGAGGTGCAGTTGATTCCTATTGGAAAAAGGAGCGCGCCCTGGAGCTGGTTTCTGAAATCAAAGGGGTCACAGAAATAGAAGAGTACATATCGGTTGTCCCGGACAGACAGTTTCTGGACAAACAGATTGCATCAGAACTATACGAGGCACTCCAACGCAATGGGGTTGAAACCGAAGAGATTGATATTGAGGTCAATGCGGGCAGGGTTGTGCTGAGAGGGAAAATCGGCAACTGGAGAAGCTACTCTGCAGCTCACACCATTGCAAAATACACAAAGGGAGTATCCGATCTGACCAACGAACTGATTATAGTTTCAAAGTAAACCTTTTTACACTCCAATTATCAAAGAGAGAGAGAGAACCTATGAGAGGAAGAAAAAGAACACGGTTAAAACATCTCAGAGCAAGCGGCTGGGAAATTCAGGAAGATATCGATATTGAAACTCCTGAAGGAGATTATATCTTAACACTGAACAAGAACTCTCAGAAGTTAAAAATCGGTGGTTCCAACCGCACAAAGGCAATTTACAAGGCGTATAAAAAAATCTTTAACAATAAATCATCATACTGATAAAACCAGGTTTTCCCCTCAGTTACCAAGATTGACTTACAGGGGCGGGCTGATACAGTCCGCCCCTCTTTTTACAGTTCAATATCTCCCAGCGGCACTACTGACCACAACCGGCCCTATAATGCTTGTAAAAAACACCACAATGATCATTGCATCAAGAATAGTGTCGGTGAAAATTCCGGCTTCGTAGGCAGTTACCGCAATGGCCAGAGTTGCTGCGGCCTGAGGGATGGTAAGACCTGCCATTACCATCTGTTTTGGCCGGGAGAGTTTTTCCTTCAAACTCAGTATCCACACAGCAGAAACTTTTCCCACAATTACGAGTATTGTAAGTACCAGAGCCAGTGCCCATACCCAAATATCGGTTATGAACACCTCCAGATTGAGCATCACCCCAACCCAGATAAAAAAGAGGGGAAAAAACATCATTCTTCCCAAAAACTCGATATTTCTTCCTAACGAAATATCTTTTGACAACTGAGTATTGAGGCAGATTCCGGCCAGAAAAGCGCCCAGTATATGTTCTGTTCCGGCTATTTCAGCAGCCATTGCAAGGAGAAGCATCACCATCAGCACAAAGAGGCCTTTCTCTATCCGGGATATTTTTTTATTATCAATTACAAATTTGCTTGCTTTTGGTATAATCAACAGGGACAGAACAGTCAGGACAAACAGATACAGCACGGGTATAAGGGAGGGCAGAAACTGAGGATCAGCAGAATCAGAGTACTGCATTACTATGGCGAACAGAACAAGTGCAAGGGTATCGGTGATAAGGGTACCTCCGATTGCGATGACAACCTCCCTTTTGTTTATCAGTCCAGCCCGTTTTGCTGCCGGATAAGCCAGAAGTGTGTGGGAGGAGACCGCAGCAGCAAGGAGAAGTGAAGTGATGAAGGGAAATCCGATAGCCACAGAGATAGTGATAGTGGGTATAAGGCTGGTCAGAAAGATGGTAAAACCGAAATACAGAGTTTCTTTTCTGTTGTGACTGAATTTCCTGAGGTTGATTTCCAGTCCGGCAATGAACATTACATAGATTAATCCGATCCTGCCCAACACTTCAACCAGCTCTTCAGCGCTAATCAGAGCAACTCCCCCCGGGCCAAGGATCATTCCAAGAATAAGTGGTCCAATATCTCCGGGCAGTTTAAGCCAAGAGAACAGGGCTTTGCCTGCAAAGGCGACAGTCATAAGGATAGTAAACTGAAAGAGGGGTTCATTGAAGATGTTTACCATTTAAGGGCTCAATTTGTTTTCTAGTGACAGGTTTTCTCCCTTATAGTAGGCAATCTGAGTGCCACCTTTACACCATGGACTAAATTTTGCAGGGGTATAAATTATAAATGTTCAGGTATAGTTTTGAAATTTGTACAGTATCAGGAGAAAGAAATGTCAGAGAAGAGACACCATGGATTAAATGTCGGTTTCGATCCCTTATCTGAGGAGGATGAGCTCAAGGGAGGTCCTCCTGCTCAGCGCCAGAGCTGGCCCGGTTCAGATATGTCTATGCAGCCCCGGGCAGATCATGGTGAGCACAGTTATGTTGGAGGAGCTAAGCTTGAGGGTAAGAGTGCGCTTATAACCGGAGGTGACAGTGGAATCGGTCGTGCTGTAGCTATAGCGTATGCGCGTGAGGGGGCCGATGTAGCGTTTTCCTATTATAATGAGCATGAAGATGCGGATGAGACAGTGTACTGGGTTGAGAAAGCGGGGCGTAAGGCAGTTGCGATAAGTGGTGATATACAAAACCACAGTCACTGCCAGGAGCTTGTGGATCGGACACTAAGAGAGTTTGGAGGTCTAAACATTCTGGTAAACAATGCCGGTTTCCATTCCGAAACGAAAGATTTCGAGGATATCTCCCCTGAGCAGATAGAGCAGACATTTTTTACCAATATACTGTCTCATATCTGGACAACTCAGGCCGCTCTACCTCACCTGAAAGCCGGAGATTCCATAATAAATGTAGGTTCTGTAGTGGCGTTTATGGGACATCCCAAACTGGTCGATTACGGCTGTACCAAAGCTGCGATTCATAATTTCACAAAATCCATGTCCCAGTACCTTGCCGTGCGCGGGATACGTGTAAACTGTGTTGCACCAGGTCCGGTCTGGACTCCGCTAATAGCTTCAACCCGTGAAGAGGGATCTGTAGGACGATTTGGGGGAAGCACATTTTGGAAACGTCCCGCTCAGCCCGCGGAGCTTGCTCCAAGCTTTGTTTTTTTGGCTTCAACTGATTCCCGTTACTATACAGGAGATGTTTTGGCTCCAACGGGTTACAAGTTCAGCAGTCTTTAGATGATAAAACTATGTAAAACAGACAAAAGATATGCTCAAAATGAGCGCACTTGGAAGGTAATACTTTGCAGCTTAGGCTGTAACTAAAACACAAAACGAGAGGAGTAATTCATGGTTGAGAGAGATGAATCAGCTGTGAGAAGATCGGGTGATATCTGGTATAAAAGGATTTCCTGGTCTGCGATATTTGCGGGCGTATTTGTAGCGATAGTTATTCAGTTTACCCTAACGGTTCTGGGGGTCGCAATCGGCCTGGCTGCAATCGATCCATTCGGAGAAACGGATCCCGGTGGATTGACAATCGGGGCAGCTATCTGGTTTGTAATTACAGGTATAATTTCTCTTTTCTGCGGAGGCTGGGTAACGGGTCGTCTTTCAGGAGATGTAGTTAAACTTGACAGGGCTCTTCATGGTCTTGTGGTATGGTCACTTGCAGTTCTTATCTCGTTTTACCTGGCGGTAACCACCGCGAGTGTGTTGGTTGGAGGGATTTTCACCATTGTTGAATCCGGGTTTGAAGCTGTGGGTGAAGCTGCGCCTGTAATGCAGGAACTTTCCCAGGAACTTGCAGGACCGGAAAGTCCAATCCAGGAAATTCAACAGGAAGCACAGCAGATTATTCAAGAACTCCAGGAAGCAGATGAAGAAGAGCGTGAGGAGATGCAGCAGGCTTTGCAGCAAATATGGGCAGCAATTAATCAACTGGTTACGGAAGGAGAAATTTCTCCCCAAAACAGAGAAAACCTGGTTAGTGCCCTTGCCGAATATACAGATATGAGTCAGAATGAGGCTGAATCAAGAGTAGATGAGTGGGTTGAGGAAGTAGAAGAAATCAGAGTCGAGGTGATGCAGAGGGTGGAAGATGCACGAGAAGCTGCAATGCAGGCTGCCATCTGGCTGTTTGTCATCCTGATCTTAGGAGCGGCAGCGGCTGTAATCGGAGCAACTCTGGCTGGAAATCCCGACCTGAGAAGTCCATGACTTTAGCTTTTATCTATTTTCTTTTTAACACCCTGCTCATAGTGGGGTGTTTTGCTGTTACCTCAGAAATTTATCTCAAACGCTTAGCCCTTGATGTTTTTCAGGTATGATGATTGCAGCCTGCTACTTTTAACTCTTCCCACCTGTGAACCTGAAACAGAACAAATCCATTCTAAACCGGAGGTATACTAATGGGATTCAATCCATTTTCAGAAAAAGGGACTCCTTTGAGTAAACAAACGAAAACCTGGTCCGATCTCAATGTCAACCCCTACGATCACTACACAGTTGAGCCATACACACGCACCCGCTGCATTCTTATGAACGGAATAGAGGTGGAGGCATCCTTTTTTTATCACAATTTTCACAGGCACACAAGCAATCAGGAAATACGCCAGGAGCTTGCCCAGATTCGCCGTATAGAACAGCAGGAGCAGAAAATGATAAACTGGTTGATTCCTTCACACCAATCCACACTTGAGCTGACCATAGCATATGAGCAGCTCGCAGTTGACCTTACTGCAGCAATGGCAAAGTCGGAACCAGATCCTTACGTCAAGGCCGCTCTTGATTTCGGTCTGCTTGAGGATTTTGATCATCTATACAGATATGCAAATCTTCTCTCCTTAACAGATGAATTGAAGGCTGAGGCTATTGTTAAAGATCTCACAGAAATAACTCCCGGGCGCCCTACCGTACTTGAGCATGTCCATCCCATAGACACTGTAAGGAATCACTATAACAGAGAAAAAGCGAGTGCAATCACCAAGCTTCACGTTGAGACAATCATTGCAGCCGAGCAGCAGACGATGAATTTCTACATGACTGTAGGAAACAGGTTTGAAAACAAAATTGGTCGTTCCCTATATCAGGAAATTGCACAGATAGAGGAACAGCACGTTACCCATTACGGATCTTTATCTGATCCAGGAGCATCCTGGCTTGAGATGGCAGTGTTACACGAATACAACGAATGTTATATGTATTGGTCATGTATGCAGTCAGAAACAAACCAAAGCGTTAAGGGGATATGGGAACAGTGCCTCGAGAACGAAATATCACACCTGCATAAAGTCTCTGATTTGATGAAAAAGTATGAAAACACAGACCCTTCGGAGAAATTCCCTTCCGCTTTTCCAGAACCATTGGTGCTGAGCCCGGCTAAGGATTATGTGCGTGAAATAATCTCATCACAGATGCATTTCACAGGAGATCAGACCAGGTTTGTTCCAATGAAACAGGCAGAAAGCAAGGAACGGTTTGAAAACTACCAGGATCAGGTAAATATGGGTCTTTATATCGCCTCACAAAAGGTTGTACAAAATGCAATTGACGCTCACGGTCAGGATTACAGAGTAGAAACTGAAGGTGAAAATCCTGTAAGCATTGCCCAAAGAAGAAATAAGGTTCCGAACCGCAAATCTCTGACAGAGTTTTGTTTAAATCAATAACTCTATTGTATAAACGGGTTGCTGCTTTTAAGCAGCAACCCGTTGCAGGAGAACATAATCCATATTGAATTAGAGTTCTATAAACTCAATCTGCCTATCATCAGCCTTGCCAGGTTTTTTTTGTCAAACCACATTCATACACACCCTTAGGGACCAATATTGTACTGGTTTGCCGTCTCAAAACACGGAGGTCTTCTTAGTACGCCGAATCAGTGGCAAAAGGCTGAAACAGAAATCTAATACATCCCGGTGAGATATATTTACCCTGCGTTCTTTCTGTTTCTGTTTCTCGCCGATCTGCAGGTAATCTCGACACATTCAGTCTCAGAGATCTATGTGTTCGGTTATGCGAGTCGGTGAACCATATCATGCAATACAGAGGGGAATGTAAAATTCATTCCTTTAAGATCTCTGACAGTTGCCTTTTGGGCGATAGCAAAGAGAAGAGGATTAATTACCTCATCACAGTTATACCCAATCATATGAGCGCCAATGATTCTTCCATACTTTCCAACCAAAACTTTAAACGCGGAATGTGTCAACCCCAACCGCCTGGTGATATGCCGGTGTGATGTGTCAATAAATTGAGTGTCAAATTCGATTCCCTTAGCCATGGCCTGCTGTTCAGTAAAACCAGCATATGCCAATTGGGGGAAAGAAAACACAACACTTGACAGTAAATCATAACCGGGAGTTTTATCATTTCCGTGAATTATGTTATGAGCAGCTATTTGCCCTTCCATTTCAGCTACGGTTGTGAGTTGCACCCCTTCTGGATTTACATCACCGGCTATATATACGGACTGATTGCTCTCACTCTGTAAAAATTCGTTTACAACTATTCCTTTGTCATCGGTTAAAATGTCGGCGGCATGAAGATCAAGCCCCCCGATCTGTGGGACTCTTCCTGCCCCGTGCACGATCAGATCAGTTTTTATCCTTTTCTCCCCGGCATGGACATAGAATTCATCACCCCCCTTTTCAACAGAAACCAATGGAGCATTGGTGTAAACTTTAACACCCTCTAACTCATTTGCATCCAAAAACATTTTTACCAGATCCTGATCAAAATTGCCCAAAACCTTATCACGTGCTTCAATAATCACCACTTCAGCTCCGGCTTGTGCCGCCACGTGTGCAAGTTCAAAGGAAATATATCCACCACCGATAAACAATAATCTTTTTGGCAAGGCAGTGAGCTCAAAGTACTCATCGCTTGTAATTATATTCTCAGCCCCGGGGATATTGAGTTTTGCAGGAGTGGATCCGGTGGCAATGAGGATATGGTCAGCAGACACTTCCTCTTTTTCACCGATTACCAGAGTGTTTTTTCCTGAGAAGCGACAGTGTCCGTGGAATTTTTCAGCTCCGATTTTATCTCCCAGACTTTCTGCATAAACAGGTGTAGTCTGAGTCATTTTCCTTTTAAATTGTATGAGCTCAGACCAGTTTATGTTTATGTTTCCTTCAATACCCTTGTTTTTCATATGATTGATTCTGGTAATCAATTCAGAAGCTCCGGCCAGAAGCCTTTTGGGATTACATCCGCGCAATGCACAGGTACCTCCGAATTGCAGCTCATCGGCAATGCCGACTTTCAACCCATTTTTTCTGGCCTGATGTGCAGCGGCAAATCCGGCAGAACCTGTTCCAATAACAAAGAGATCGAAATGTTTCATATTTCCACCTTACATTTTAAACGGTTGAAGTGTTACGGGGCAGAGGTATTGAAAACAAAGTTTTGTGCCACTTGAAACAGAAAACACCCGATGTAAACCAGATGGTAAAATCTGCTTACTGCGAAATTGAGCAGATTCATTCCTCTTCAAAGGTGAAATAAAATGATGTCCCTTTTCCCACCTGAGATTCAGCCCATATCTCTCCCCCATGCCTTTTAATTACCCGCTGCACAATAGCCAGTCCAGCACCAGTCCCCGGAAATTCCTGATCTGAGTGCAAACGCCTGAAAGGGGCAAACAGTTTCTCCATATGTTTCATATCAAATCCAGCCCCATTGTCACTAACCAGAAATATTCTTCTACCTTCCCGGACCAACGAAGTGAATTTTATTTGGGAAACCTCTCTTTTAGACGTAAACTTCCAGGCGTTCCCCAACAGATTACCCAATACCACTTTGGCAAGGGTAACATCTGCATATGCATACAAATCTTCATCTATTGCAACATGAACATTTCTGTCATGATCACCCTGAGCTAATTGTTCGACAATTTCTCTCGCCAAATCAGAAAGGTTAACATGCTGTTTAATAAGATCTTTACGGGTAATTTTTGAGAGTTCAAGCATATCATCAATCAGCTCCTTCATCCTTTGAGCGCTCTGCGATATTCTAATCAGGTACTCTTTTGCCTCAGGCTCCAGCTCCTGGTTGTCTTCCACCAAAATTGTTGCAAAGCCATGTATGGCCTGCAGTGGTGTTTTCAAGTCGTGTGAAACTGAATAGGAAAACGATTCCAGATTGTCATTTACTTCGGCAAGATCTCTCATGCGCTGTTTGAGAGCCTGCTCAGTTTCCTTGCGCACAGATATATCGGTGATGAGGGAGAGTACAAGCATTTCGTTTTTTATATTTACAAAACTCAGACTTATTTCAACCGGAAACTCACTTCCATTCCTGCGCCTGGCATACAGATCCATCCCTATTCCCATCGGTCTGACCTTTGGGTCTTTGAAATATCCCGCCATTTGTTTTGTGTGAGTTTTGTTAAACCGCGCAGGGACAAGCAGATCGTGTGGTTTACCGATTATCTCAGATGCAGTATAGCCAAACATCCGTTCTGCTGCAGCATTAAAGAGGAGAATATTTCTGTTTCCGTCGATTACTACCACTCCCTGAGCAAGAGATTGCAAAAGTCTCTGCATTGTAACATTGCCACCAAAGAGGCCTTCAAGCAGCTCTTTTTGTTTTCTCTCACACTCAAGCTTCTGTTGGGAACCATTTTCACCAGAACATTTGTTCGCCTTATCCCTTTGCATGGAGTTTCCTTTTAGAACAGGTGGATCTGCAATACCTCATCAGATATAAAAAACTTCACTCATCCCTTCCCATTCTGCGTCGATGCTCGGGAGTACCAATTAAGATATCCGGGACACGACGCCCCTGGGCATATGTGATATTCAAAACGCTGTTGATCAAACCGACATGCGAAAAAGCCTGTGGGTAATTTCCCAAAAACTCCCCCGTAACCGGATTGAACTCTTCGGGGAAAAGTCCAAGATGGTTTGAATGAGCCAATAATTTATCAAAGATTTCCCTCGCTTCATCAAGCCTGTTTGACAGAGCAAGAGCATCAACAAGCCAAAAAGTACACAGACCGAATGCACCCTCCTCACCGGGAAGCCCGTCATCCATTAGATAGCGATGCACAAAACAGTTATGCATTAGCTTTTCCATGGTTCTGTCTATTGTACTCTGCACACGAGGGTCATTGAACGGGAGAAACTCCATCATCGGGATACGAAGATTGGCAGCATCCAGATCCTCACAGTCATAACACATTGTAAATGCTTCTATTTTTTTGTTGTAACCATGCTCAAGCACATCCTTGTGGATTTTCTGCATAGTTGAGTACCACAGTTGAGGTGCGCCAGGCATCCCGAATTCTTTGCTCAGATGTATTGCACGATCAAGAGCCACCCAACACATAATCTTTGAATATGTAAAATGACGGGGTGCTCCGCGCATCTCCCAGATCCCATGATCGGGCTTGTCCCAAATCTCAACAACCGTATCTGCAATTCCACTGAGAAACTGTAAGATACGTGGTTCTGGGATATGACCACGCCTTGCAAGCTCATATCCCATATTGATCAACTCCCCGAACACCTCCAACTGAAGCTGAGAAGCCGCATCATTGCCAATGTTCACCGGGCGGGATTGACGATAGCCTGAAAGATGGGGTAATTCATACTCATCCAGATTCGCCTCACCGTGAAGTCCATACATAATCTGCAACTTTCCCGCGTGATCGGCAGATACCCGTTCCATCCAATCAAGCAGCTCAAAAGCCTCCCTCACATGCCCAACCGCAATAAGCGCCTGTGCGGTCTGGGATGCATCCCTGATCCAGGCATAACGGTAATCCCAGTTACGCACCCCTCCGATTTCTTCAGGCAGAGAAGTGGTAGGAGCAGCCGCTATCGCTCCGGTATCTGAGTGAGAGAGCAGTTTCAATACTAATTGGGATCTGATAACCCCGGGTAGCCACTTCTGCTCACACTTTAGGTTCTCTATAACATCCTGCCTGTGAGCCCACTCTTTCCAGATTTCAGTGGTTCTTTGCAGCTTGAAGTTTGAGTTTTCTATGCTGCAGACGGTATTCACTGAGTTCCATCTGCAGACAACCGCACAACGCTGTCCTTTTCGCATGGGGATTTTTGCGCGCAAAACCGGCCCATAACCGTCATCGGTTATTTCTCCGTTATCGACACCTGATAGGGAGATAATTTCCCCACCTCCTTCGGCGGCAAATCCACCCTCAATCGGATATAAATTCATCTCGGCACGGGCATAATCAAACCGGGGTGACCACTCAAGGTTAACTTCTGTTTCTCCCTCTTTACACTCAACAATCCTGTGGATTTCAGGCAACGCACGAGTCTGGGCTTTTCCGTGAATGTAACCCTCAATGGGCATAAAATCGGTAACAGCGATTAAACTGTTTTGCCCCTCTATTTCAGTTGTAAGGACATTGGTATCGGGAAGGTAGTATTGCTTTCCATGCCCCGCATTAACAGGGCGTATTGAGAACCTGCCCCCTTTTTTTCTGTCCAGGAGTGCACCGAAAACGCTTGCCCGGTCGAGATGAGGAAAACAGCACCAGTCAATAGAACCTCCCCGGCAGACCAGGGCTGCACTGCGGCAATTCCCTATAAGCCCATAGGAGGAGATTGGCTTGAAGTCTGAGAGCTCCATATACTTACCCCCTGAAAATGTTACGCAGCTGAGGAACAACAGTTTCACCAAACACCTCGATGAAGGGTTCCTGTTCTTTGTTGACATTGTGTAAATAAAGCCGTTCAAATCCCAGCTCCACATCTTTTCCCAGAAGATCAACGAACATATGGGGAGAATCGGAGACCCGAACATGCTCCCTCACCTGTTCGGGTGTGACAAACGAACCCGCAGCATCGAGATCCCAGGGGAATCTAAGATCTGTAAGCACAGGGCTGTCAAATATAACCGTTCTCCACTGATCGTAAGCGCCCTGAAGAGCGTTTTGATCGGTATTGCTGTATGAAAGCTGTACTTTAAGAAACATCGGTTTCCCCTCGCCTCCCCCTCTTCTGAAAGCATCGACAACCTCTCTTAGCTGATCGTGGGGTTTTGAGATTGTAATGAGTGCATCGGCCCACCCCCCAACCCACTCGGCAGTCTGTGGTGTAATGGCAGCACCTACGAGAAGGGGAGGAGTTTTGGGTTTAACATATAGACGGGCATGTTCAACGTTTACATGTCCGTAATGAGTTACCTCTTCCCCCGCCCATAATCTTCTTATCACATCGACCGATTCCCTCAGTCTCTCATTACGCATCCATTTCGGGGGCCATCTTTCACCTGTAACAGATTCATTTATTAATTGTCCGCTTCCTGCAGCCAGCCAGAAGCGACCGGGGAACATTTCTGCAAGAGTGGCAGCAGCCTGAGCGATAATGGCAGGATGATAGCGCTGCCCGGGAGCGCATACCACACCATAATCCAGCCCTGTTTTCTGCATCGCCGCCCCAAGCCAGGCCCAGGAATACCCGCTGTTGCCCTGTCTTTCACTCCAGGGTACAATATGATCTGAACTCAGAGCAGTGTCAAAGCCAGCCTGCTGGGCCATTTGGGCTAAAGAGAGCAGGTGACTGGGACTGAACTGTTCATGAGAGGCATGATAGCCGATCTTTATCTCCATTTATCTCTCCTTGATATTTGAACTACATAATCCATCTCCGCATTAACAGAGTCGAGCGCCAGTTTTGAATCAGCGATAAGCAAAACACTTGACGTAAAAAGAAGAACAGAACCAAATATTCCAAAGCCCACCGGAAGCCACACATAGTCGATACCGGTAATAGAAACAGCCCCGATTGCCACACTTGTGGCCAGAAAGGCGCTAAGCGAAAGGTAGAGCCCGGCAAGGGAGTATTGCAAAAGACGGGTTCTCTTTGTTGCTCTATGGAGCTGGTGATAGAGAAGAACAAGATATTCATCACTGAAAATTTCACAGCTTTTCTTGCAGATTGTATCCTGATACTGAGAGGTGAGTTTTCTTGTTCTGTCCATTAACCGCCCCAGGCGTGCTGAGGTGGAAATGGTTAGTGAACCACAGGCAGCAATAAGCACTGCGGGTGTAATCATATCGGATAAGACATTTAGAGTTGCAGAGAGATCTGTCATTCATTATCCGCTTTTATTGGCTAAAGGGTACACAGCCTGTTATCGCTCTTTTAATTGTGGTGGAATCGAGACGGGAGAATTGAACCACAAGAGGCATCTCACACCTCACGACACACCCATAATCTTTACCAAGTGGAACAGGTACAGGGTCGATAAGGTCATTTAGCCTTAAGACTCTGAGCCGTTTGGCACCCACCATAAGCGGGCGCATTTTCACCCCCCTTCCACCGGAATAGTAAACCTCAATCTCACAATGGACATCTTTGTCGTTTGTATTTAAAAGCTTAAGTTCATCCCTGCTGGTAAACTCAGGTTCATGCCCAGAAGAGTTTAGTGGAATATGCCCTCCGGAAATTGCCCATACCATTGCACCTATGCTTCTCAACTGAATTTCCTCCTCTCTCTCTCTCTCTGACCAAAACAACATCCAGTTCAAACGCCCAGTAACTCCTTAAGATAGGGAGAGAGAAAGACCCCATGGGGGTCGAATCTGTTGCGGATTTGCAGAAAACTTTCCCATTCCGGGTATAGTTCTCTTAATTTTCCCGCTTTCATGCTGTGTTTTTTGCCCCAGTGGGGCCTTCCGCCATATTCCTGCAAAATCGGCTCCATATCCCCGAAATACTCCTCATAGGGAAGCTGGGCGTTGTGATGAATGGTGATAGTGACAGTATCCCGCCCATATGCCATACTGAGCATGGTGTCATCAGTGGCTATGGTTCGGTAAAGAACTCTCCAGCACACATCTTTGCGGTGCCTTTGCTTTACCCTCTTGCGTACTGCCCTGAAAGCCTCAGGTCCAACCTCCAGAGGAAATGCATACTCCATTTCGTGATACTTCAGTGTGCGTTCATGGGGTATAATCTCAGAAGCCCATCCGGTTTTCTCCTTTTTCAGAACGGAATCGGCTGTCCCCGACGGTACACCATCCTCCTGAAGTGTAAGGGTGCGTATCTGGGCAAGGTCACTGCGTGGGTACCAGTAAAAATCAAAACTGCGGTTTTTGTCAATCAGCTCATCAAGAGATTCAAGACAGCTTTCAATATGAGTGCACCAATACCTGCGCACAACCCTGAAAGCCTCAGCAAGATTGAGCGTGCACTCCGTTATAACCCCCAGAGTTCCAAGCGAAACCCGCAGAGCCCTTATACTATCTTTATCAGCGGTGAAGTCAATGTCTGTAATGTCCCCCTCCCCTGTCACCATGCGTACGGAGGAGAGCTGATAGGAGAGATTTTTCAGAAATTTTCCTGAACCATGAGTCCCGGTTCCAAATGCTCCGGCCAGAGCCTGATATGCAACATCACCATAGTTTTCCATGGACAAGCCGTTTTGAAGCAGAAGTTTCCCGGAGTCATTCAGTGTGGTGCCAGCCCCCAAAGTTGCACGATTCTCTTTACGGTCCACTTTTGCTTTTAGGGAATACCTGTCAAGAGAAAGGAGAATCCCCTCAGTCTCAACCAGGGGTGAAGAAGAGTGGCCCTGGCCAACAGGACGAAGGTTTTTCTTTTCTTTTAAGGCTTTGGATACAATGTTGGCAACTTCATTTTCATTTTCCGGAAACTCAATGCTCTGTGGAGAGAAACGTATTGTACCCGACCAGTTTCTCCAGAATTTGTCCACTTTTTATCCCTCTTCCTGTTATGGATAGTTCTATTCTGAAGAAGAGAATGCGATTGTGCTTATAAGTGCGTTTTCTGCCTGACGAGAATCAAGGCGTGTATGCTGTACCACTACCGGTATATCGGACCTGATCACACAGGCATAATCTGTACCCAAAGGGATTTTCTCCGGATCATCCAGATCATTGAAACGCTGATGAATCACCCGTCTGGGCGCAATGGTGAGAATATAGGGACCCGCCGGCTCCCGGTCGGAATAGTAGACTGTCAACTCCACCCGTGCCTCTTCATCTGAACTGTTTAAGATACTTACAGTCTCATGGCTTAACATTTCAGGCTGCGGCCCATGACTCTCAGGGGGTATGTAGCCATCGGCAATAGCCCAGATCTTCTTACCTATGCTTTTGTTTGACATAGATTGTCCTTTCAGAAGATTTTTTATTTCCTAAGCAGATATCAAGAAGAGCAAAAAGCAAATAAGATGCCTGGCAGATTTGAAGAACATGCCCGCAATTGTAAGTACGGGTCACAAACTGAAAAGCAGTGCGAGACTAGTGCAGATGTTTAAGTTTTGACAGATTAAAACAGTACATTCTTTTTACTTACACAGAGCTGTGTGTATTTGTCAGATTAGCAATAAGAGCAAACGAGGCTAGTGAGAGGGGAAGAGGGGTGGTAAGTGCCGGGGGCAACACCAGGTTAAATCTCCCGGTTCACCCCCTTGCACACACCACAGGACCAGTTTTATTTTGAGACAGTTTCAGACTTTTCTGTTGGTTGGGAAGGCTGACTCTCCTGGCTCAAACGAAGTACTCTCTTACGGCCGGATGAACTGTTTTCCGGTGTACATGGCCCGTTGATACATCCTCCTTCACAAGCCATAACCTCCAGAAAATTTCCTTTAATACCTCTTATAGAATACATTTTGAGAAGCTTAAAATTCTGTCTGTTAAAACCATCAAGAAGCTCCCCCTTAAGGTCTGAAGAATCTTTTAGCTCCGAAGCAACAGCTTCGGTCACCGCACCGCTGAGCGGGAATTTTCTTCCAGCGCATTCAGCCGAGTCAAAAAGCTGATCCGTTTCCAGCTGTGCAACATCGATAGCGGCGGCTGCAAACAAACAGGCAATCTCTTCACTAGTAATAACATAATCCACGATCGGATCGTTTTCTGCTTCTTTGCGTTTTGCGACACAAGGTCCTATAAACACCACTTTACTTTCAGGGTGTTTCTCCTTAATCATTTCTGCGGTGTAATGCATTGGTGAAGGAGTTTTTGAAACCCGTTCCTTTAGTTGTGGAAAATGTTTCTGCACAGCCTGCACATAGGAGGGACAGCATGAGCTTGTCAGAAACCCGTTCCCTTCATCTATACACTCATTAAGCTCTTCAGCTTCATGAATCGCGGTTTTTTTAGCTCCATGTGCCACTTCCACAACAGATGAGAATCCCAGTTTTTTCAGGGCAGATACAACCTGCCCGTACTCAGCCACAAACTGAGCAGCTGATGCGGGAGCGATCATGGCGACTACATTTTTTTTCGCCTTTATCACCCCAAGGACATCAATTATCTGAGATCGCTCCATGATGGCACCGAAGGGACACTGCTGCATGCATTTCCCGCAATATATACATTTACCAAAATCGATCTGCGCCTTTCCCACTCCATCCTTTTCTATCGCCCCTGCCGGGCATGCCTCTTCACAGGGGATGGGGACTCTAATGATCGCATGATACGGACATGCTTTAAGGCAGATCCCGCAGTTCACACACTTCGAACTGTCAATCAAAGCCTGTCCCTTATCTCCCATTGTAATTGCTTTTTTCGGACAGTTAAGAATACAGGGTCTTGCCATACATCCCCTGCATGCATTTGTTACAAAATACTTGTTCTGAACACATGCACTGCATGCCTCATCCAGCAGAAGAAGCGGCTCTCCGGTATTTGGGGCATCTCTTTTGATGCTTTTCAGAGAATAGCTTCCCAGACTTTCAAGCTCATCTGTTTCATCTTCAATACCAAAGCCAAGAGCAGCCATGACCCTGTACCTGATCAGGGCCCTGTCCTTGTAGATACAGCACCTGTAGGAGCTTCCCCCCTTAGGTCTCATCTCAAGAGGGATTCTGTCAGCCCTTTCGACCAGTTTATCTTCCATGAACAGCCGTGCGATTCTCACAAGCAAATTTCTTCTGGTTCTTGTAGAGTTATTATTATACTGCATCTCTTCTCCGGTCTTATTCCGAGTTAAAATCTGGTTAGTTCTTCAAGCTTTTCCAATATTTTGAACAGTGTTGCTTCACTCAGGAGTTCTTCTCCCACAAGTACAAACGGAGCTTTGCCGTAATTTTCATCTCTGCAATACCCCAGACATCTGTGCCAGTGTATTTCCACCTTGTCCCTGAATGTGGAAGGCAGATCATTTTCGAGATTCTGCAAATATGAGGAACCCATCAAATGACAAGTTGTTCCAAGACACACACTTATAACTATCTTCTCCATTTTCTACACCTTTGTCAATAGTAACGGATTATTGTTTCCTTCAGATATTTTTTCTCCAAAAGAGATGCTATCTTCTTTATGACATTTCTTCTGATATCAAGCTCTATAGGAAGAGCCGGGTCCTGATGTGACTGATTTACCCGGGTTCCGACAAAAAATTCTATAATGTCACAGTCCAAAAGAAGATCCCTGAGCATGGTGGCACCATTTTTCCCCCCATCCCTCACATTTTTCTCAAGCAGTCCTGCAAGATTACTGAGAGTTATACATCCTTCTGTGATAAGCTCAACCCCCTTCATATAGGATACCGCCGGCACCACCGGATCCATACACGAGAGATCCATAGTTGCTTCCCGCCCCAGTTCTCTTTCAACGATGTTTGCAGTTGTACCACCGCAGATGACACATTTTCCGGAAACATCCCTGATAAGAGATGCGTATTCAGAATCCCTTGACGGATCAAATGGGGGACCGGTCAATACGCGCATTCTTCTTGGGTTTCTCATATAAATAACGGTACAGGATATATCATCCCCCGCCCTGCTCCCATCATTTCGCAGGGCTACCTGACACAACCTTCTGGCAAGTTCTTCAGCAGAAATCCAGGGGTCTTTCTTTATGTACTCCCGCACAAGTGATACCACCTCAGGAGTGCCAAAACCCATGGGCCATCTTTTTGAACCCATTCCCGATTGAGTTACCCCATCGGACATCATAATCAGTCTGTCCCCGATTTGGGCGGAAAACCCCGCATACTCAAGAGAGCGGTTCCTCCACCTGGGCATGTGAAGCTCTGATTGGAGCCTCTCCATGGGGTGTTGTGATCTGAAATAGAGAAAAGGCGGATTACCATGCCCGATTATACGCATCTCCCCTGAAAGACTTATGTCCGCAATGCTGAATGTTGAATAACTTATCTTTCTTGACGGACACAGCGGCAAGGCATCCATGATCAGCTCAGCTGCTCTCTTTATTTTTAAATCAGAAGTTATATACTCAATACCCATGGAGGCAGTGAAACTTGCCAAAACATTGGCCTCTACACCGCTGCCCAACCCGTCACAAAGAATCGACACCACCCTGCCCTGTTCCAGTTTTTTTGTGAGAAGGACATCACCGGAAGTTGAGTTTCCATGCTTGGAGTGGTTAAAGGAACCTATTTCTATGAACAATTCTTTATTCTGTATCATTGATACCTCAGGAAAAACTCTCTATCAAAGAATTGAGAATTTTTTCAGACTGAGCAGCATTCTTCCCCATCAAAAAGGCTATCTCCTGAGCGGTATTGGAAGTATTGCTTATTACCTCCTGAGCTTTCTCGATTATCTGCTCTCTTCTCATCTCAGTTTTTGTGGCATCCCGCACCAATGCCCCTGCCACCTGATTTGGTTCCACTGTAAATATTGTAATGGCATAGGTTTTATCTTCAGTTTTTACAAAGTGCTGGGTTATATCGTTACCGGTCTTTAACACATTTGAAAACAGATCATGAAACGGCAATACCCTGCGAAGATCGGCATTGACCAATCCGGGACGAACCTGAAAAATGGAACGGATATCATCCCCCAGCAACTGGGCGAAATTGTCATTACAATCAATAATTTTAAGTTCCTTGTCAACTATTACCACACCATAGGGAATGGTTTTAAGAAGCGCATTTGCCTGTTTTTGCGCCAGTACCCTCATATATGATACACACATGCACTGTTCCGCTTTTTTCTCAATCATAGCCAGCGCAAACTCCCTGCAGCTGACATAGCCACAGGAGCCGCAATTAAGCTCATCTTCTGATTTGACTTTACCTATTGTTGCAAGAGCTGCAGCAATGCGGTCCTGTGAAACTGGGTTGTTCTGTTTGCTTTCAGCCCTGAATGTGTGCATGATCTGGTTTACATATTCACCCGAAAGAATTTGTGATTTATCTTGCGCGTAGTCTATTACTTCGAGTCTGGAATCAATTGAAGCCCTGCATGTGGCCTTTGGCCCACCAATACACCCATTTTCACATGCAAGAAGCTCCACAAACATTCTGCGGTGAAAATGTTTGGTATCAAAAGTTTCAAGAGTGTTCCTGATATTATCCACACCAGAAAGCGTAAGGTACACAGCATCCCTCTTCTCCACTCTGTTTCTGACCGTTGAGATCATCCCTCCTTCAACGGGATAAAGTGCCCCGCGCCCGGATTCACGGGGAACAAATCCCAGCTTGTCTTCAGGCTCAATCTCTGAAGGATCAATTCCCTCGTTTTCAAACCAGCGATGCAAATCCTCGAAAGTGATGGCGACATCGAGTAGATTCCCAAACTGATCCGCCTCCTGTTTTTTGGCAATACAGGGCCCGACAAAAACAATACCGATCTCCTCTCCGTAAACATGCCTGAGCATACAACAGTGAGCGAGTAATGGAGAGAAAAACGGTGAGATATATTCTGCAAAATCAGGCAAGTGTTTCAAAACAAGTTCAACCGCTGAAGGACATGCAGAAGAGAGTACTAGACCTTTTCTTTCTGTCAGAAACTCAGCAACAGCAAAAGACACCTCCTCGGCTCCAAGTGCGGTCTCACTGACACCTGTAAACCCCAAACTCTTTACAGCTGTAGCGAGCTGATTTACAGAACAGTTTTTAAACTCCCCCTTGAATGAGGGGGCAAGAGAGAGAAACGTTTTCTTTCTCTTTACAAGATGAATAGAACGCCTCAGATCATCTCTGACTCTTTTTGCACCAACAGGACAGGCATCAACACAATGTCCACACAAAATACACGCTTCGGGAATCACTTCAGCCTCACCATTGACAACACGGATAGCCTTTACCGGGCACTCCCTTATACACTTATAACAGTCGCGGCAACGGGTTTCTTCAGAATATATAGGATTGAGGTACTGCACAGGACTTTATTCCCCTCTTTTACTTTCGCTTAGAACGGCGTAGTTTAATATGTCAATTATACTTCCGCGGTCAATATTGGAGTACAGCTCTCCGTTCACCCAAATATTTGGCCCATTCATACACTGTCCTCCACAACGGCAACCTTTTATTTCTATCTCTGTGTCAACACTGTTTTCCTGAAGATAATCCCTTATCACTTCATAATTCTTTCCATTTCCTCTTGAATAACAGGAGCTGCCCATACAAATTGTTATTCCATGCTTATTCTCTTTACACTCCATCTATTCCCCTTTTAATCTTGCGCACAACACAGCCAGTCCCGATGAGAGATCCTCATTTTGCACCACAACATGGGTTGGAACCACAAGTTTTTCCGACGTGAAATTCCAGATCCCGTTTACTCCATTCTCCACAAGACGATCGGTGATTTTTTGAGCCACATTGCCTGGAACGGTGAGTATAGCCATATTGACATGCATTCTGGATGCAAGATTCTCCAAACGGTTTATATCAAGAATTTTTTTGCCGTGTACTACAGTTCCGATCTTCGATTCATCTGAATCAAAAGCTGCAATGACGTTAAGATTATGATTTACAAATCCGCCATACCCAAGAAGAGCTGTCCCCAGACTTCCTGCCCCAATAAGAAAAGCATCAGTGCTGTTGTCCCACCCTAAGAAATTCTCGATAGCTGAAATAGTGCTTTTTATCTCGAATCCAACCCGCGGCCGACCAACTATCCCTGTTACCGCAAGATCTTTTCTCACCTGTATCGGCTCACACTGGACTCTTTGGGCTATTAAGGTTCCCGACACGTTATCAAGTCCCTCTTTTTTCAGCGAATAAAGTATGGACAGATATGAAGGGAGACGCCTTATTGTCGGTAGGGCCGCCCTTTTATACAGTTGAATCTGCTCCTCCACTTTTCATGTCTCCTATTCGATATTTTTTTATCGATATAATTTTATCTGAATATACACCTATTTTTTTCGGTATGCAACCCTTTTTGTCATTTTAGTGTCTTCTGCACTTATTCTGGTAGTTTTCTTAACGCCCATGTTCTATAACAGTCTACTAAATCGGACCGGAAATAATTTTATTGTCAAAGAAGCGAAATACTGTCTTCCTGACGACAAGCGGTTTAGAGTCACGTGCGGGTGCCGGAGAGAGATTCTTTCCGATATGAAACCTACTTTTCTGCAAAAAAACGTTTTTTCCTGATTGTTTTTTTCTGCAAACAGCCCTGAGTATTCCCGTTAATACAAATGTATTACTCTCATTTTCAAAATTTTTCTCACCTTTAAAAACGATTGATGCAATGAGGGAGTAATTTCCAGATGGGAAGCATGTTTTATCACCGGCGCATGTGCTGAGCGTCATTAACCGGAAAAATAGGGACTATTACATTTTGGTCATCATTTTGCAGTAACAGATTATACCATGACTCAAAGTCAACATCGATTCGTAAAGCGCATTTAATTGTTTAAGTTTTTTGGATGTAACTTAAACGTAAGATAAAACAAGGGAGTTTTGTGAGCGTGTTAAAGTGTTATCATTTAAACACTTCAATATCTGGGGATCTTTAAAAGAGGCTAAACTGGTTGCAATTACATTTCAGTTTACGAACTCTCCTTTAATCTATTCCGCTTACATGATGCGACATTTACATTTGGTATTTATACAACATCAAAAAAAGATGCGCCTTAAAGTGATCAAAATGAAACAACTCTTTGCCGGTATAATGTTTCTGACGTGCTTAAGCTACGGTAAGCCCCTTATTATAACTGATCCACAGGCAAGCATACAAGCAGGAAACCACGTCTTCCTTTATATTGACACATCAAAGACAAAAAGTTTTACAGAAATAGTGTCGGGATATTTTTGTGAATTCTTTGAACTAAACAATTCCCACAATATAGACATAGGGTTTAAGTCGTATCCGGTATGGCTTCGCCTGAATATAAAAAATTCAAGTGGAGAGGATGGTTTCTGGGCGATAGAAACCGGAGTACCTTCACTTCACAAAGTTTCATTTTACCAGATAGGCAGAGCTCAAACTATTCACAAAAAAGAATTTGATTTCTTTAATTCTCATGTACACAACAAAAAACCTTTTACAAACCCTGCATTACAGTTCCATTTAAAAGATAGTGAAGAAATTACTATTTACCTAAGAGTTGAATCAGAGTCATCTTTTATGTTTCCTCTGCAGATCTACCCCTGGAAAGATTTCCTTATCAAGGAAAACAGGGTACAGTCATTCATGGGGTTTTATTTCGGCTCCCTGTTTGTAATATCGACATTCAGTTTCCTTCTCTTTCTGCGCATAAAAACCAAATACTTTTTGTACTATGTTCTTTTTATTATCACGCTCGCTTTGGGCCAGATTATTTCTGTTTATGGCGGGTTAATGGGTTTTGATTTCATTTCACTTCCAAAAAATTTCCTTCACTTTCCAAGCTTTGTATCGATTTTCTTCGGAATCATATTTTCTCAGAATCTTCTCCTTACCAAAAACCTGATACCCCGCACAGAAAAAATTTTGTATCTGATTTCCAAAGCAGCGTTAGCAGCCGCTTTTTTCACTTTGTTTATCAGTTTTTCAAATGCTGCCAAACTTCTGGCAGCAATGAATATTGTTGCTGCTGCAGCATTTTTCATCACCTCCATTCTTTGCTGTATGCGTGGTTCTAAACCAGCATTTTACTACCTTTTGGCTTGTACACTTTCCTTAACAGGATTTATCCTTTATAACCTAATGTATAGTTTATCACTGCTTTCTTTTTCATATTGGATCTATTTTCTTCCAAATGTTGGTATTATAATAACAGCCCTGGTACTCCCTGTAGCTGTAGTTGAACGTATAAGGATATCTGACAGAGAAAAAAAGGAGGTTCAATTAAGGTTTATCCGAAACCAGAAAAAATCAATGAAGGAGCTCAAACAACTCAATGTCGCCATGGAACGCTTTCTGCCCACAAAGTTTCTCTCTTTGCTTGGAAAAAAAAGTATCTGTGAAGTAGCACTGGGCAACCAATGCCAAGGAAATATGACTGTTTTATTTTCAGACATCCGCTCATTCTCTACAATTTCGGAACAAATGACCCCACAGGAGATATTTGAATTTCTAAACCGTTATCTGGAAGGAGTCGGCCCGATCATTACAAAAAACAACGGTTTTATCGACAAATATTACGGTGATGGAATCATGGCGCTTTTCCCGGATGATCCATCCGACGCTCTCAATGCCGGAATAGAGATGCAACAATACGTAATGCACTTTAATTCCTTATTTTGTGATAAACCCATATATCCCCTGCGTATCGGTATCGGTATACATAGCGGCAATATGATATTGGGAACGATAGGAGATAAGTCACGGATGGACTGTACAGTTATTTCAGATGCAGTAAATTTGTCAAGCAGACTTGAGAACCTTACCAAGAAATATCATGCCTCAATAATTATCAGTCACGAAGTTGTCAGGGCAATCTCTTCAAAAAAACAAAAATACTCCCTGAGAATGCTTGGCCCCGAAATGCTAAGGGGCAGAAAAGAAAGAACTATAGTCTACCAGGTATTAAATTCTCTTCCGCCGGATATTCTAAAGCGCAGAACCAAAAATATAGAAGTTTTCGAAAACGGCATAAAAAAGTTTTATTCTCAAAGACACAAAGAAGCCGAAAAGTATTTTAGAGAGTGTCTCAGAACCGATCCTACAGATTTTGCAGCTAAGCTCTTTTTATCGGAAATCGAACATTCACAAATCAGCCCGGAAATGATAAGTGCATAAAATAGTTTCTGTTGGTGACAGCATGACAATGGGGTTTAAAAGTGGTGCAATCTATGAGCCTCACCTATCGTACCCTTCTCTTATATCTCTGGCACTTGGAACACAGGATGAGTTTACCTATCCAAAATTTGACGGAGGGGAAAACATAGGCGGGTTGCCGCTTAACTTAGAAACAATTATAGAGATTCTCTCAGAAAAATTTCCTAAAGGCCTGAAACTTTACAATTATCTTCCCTCAGTGTTTACTGTTAATCGTCATATCGCAAGAGTTGAAAAATACTGGGAACGAGGTGAGGGCAATTCTGAGCTCAAACATAACTCCCCCTACCACAATTTGTCAGTTCTTACTTTCGGAATTTCTGACTCTTTTCGGGTATCAGAATGTGAAAGTTCCAAATTTTTACCAAAACCCCGTAACAACCGGATACTTTTCACTCAGATTCCTGAAATGCCAATCTACAGAGCAGCACGAAGAACTCTTAACCCCTCCTTTGGGAAACCAATGAGTGCTTTTACTCAAATGTGTTCTGCAGAAAAGCTTGCAAATGAGAAGGGTATAGAAAATCTGATTGTTTTTCTTGGAGCAAACAATTGCCTGGGGGCAATTATCGATCTGGAGTTGTTGTATTCTCAGGAAGCTGATATATATCGTCTCCCCCATGAGCGCAGATCCAATTTATGGTTGCCGGAACATTTCAGAAAAGCTTTTTCAATTTTGGCCCGAAAAATAGAGAAAATAGACGCCGGATATGTTTACATTGCAACCATTCCCAAAGTTACCATACCGCCCGTTTCGAGGGGGTGGGGTGATCTCCATAACGGGTATTTCGATTACTATACGCGGGCCTGGCTCTGGGATGATGTGTTCGATCCTTGTAAGGACCCCTTTATAACAAGAGGTCAAGCACAACAGATTGACACATTTATTGATGAGTACAACGATTATATCAAAGCGACCTGTTACAAGAAGGGTTGGAATCTGATCGATATTTGCAGTCTGCTTGACAGCATTGCCTTCAGACGAAACCAGGGGGTTGAATCATATTCCTGGCCCAAAGGCGCAAAAGAGGCTCTGGCAAACAACCAATCGACATCTTATCTTGTAAAAAACGGTAAGGTCAATCTCGATACAAGATACCTAAGATTATGGGAAACTCCCCAGAGTCATTCCGGCCCTATTAAATCAGGAGGGTTATTTAGTCTTGACGGTGTACATCCGACAACTATCTGTTACGGCTTGATTGCAGAACAGTTTCTTGATGCAATGGTTGATAACGGGGTAAGAAACATCAGAAATGAAACTCCGTTTCTGGACTGGGACCATATTGTACAATCAGACAATTTGATAACCAATCCGCCAATAATGCTGAAGGACCTGCGCAAACTGTTGAGTTTTCTCTCTGGAAAAGCAAGCGGAAGAGTTATGCTTAGACTGCTGGAAAAGTTTAAAGGTAATGTGTAAAAGAGCGGCTTGATTGTGATTAATTTTCGTAATACTCCAATGCTTCTGGGATTATTGTCTGTATATTATTTATCCTCTCCTGATCGGAGGGGTGAGTACTTAGGAATTCAGGCGGTTCAGCAACCTGTCTCATCTCTATCATTCTCTCCCAGAACGGAACAGCTTGTCTGGGGTCATACCCAGCCATAGCCATAAAAATAAGCCCTAAATGATCGGCTTCCGATTCATGAAGTCTGCTGTATGGTAAAAGTATGCCCAATTGTGCCCCCACTCCGAAAGCGACCAGGGCAAGCTGCTGTGTAATATGCGGATGCTCAGAGAGTGCCTCACTAAGAACCATTCCCCCAAGCTGTATAAGGAGTAGCTGGCTCATTCGTTCATTTGCATGCTCTGCCACCGCATGCCCTATCTCATGTCCCATGATAACAGCCAACCCGGTTTCATCCTGTGCAACAGGCAGTATTCCACTATTGATCCCCACCCTTCCCCCGGGCATCACCCAGGCATTCACTGTAGTGTCATCGAAAAGTGTAAACTGCCATTGGTACCCCTCCAATCTTCCTATATCATTTTGCTGCTGAAGATAATCCTCCACTGCCAGTCTTATATTATTACCGACTCTCTCTACCATCTCAGCTTCAGGAGTGCCAGTTATGGTCTGGTGTTGTTCTGTATAATTATTATAGGACTGGGCACCTAATTGAAGCATTTCGCCTCTTGATATGAGCTGAAGTTGTCGTCTTCCGGTGAGAGGAACCGGTACACAGGAGTAGAGCAGGTACAGAACAGTTATGCTTACAGCTGCAGTTTTTTTCATGTTTTACTCCAATTTTCACGCCAGAAACCGGTAATCAGAGCTTTTCATGGCTCAACAATTACCTCTCCAATCATTCCCAAATGCTCATGAGGTATGCAAAAATATCTGTATCTCCCCGGAACGGTAAAACTGTATTCAAACTCTTCATCGGGCTCCAGGGTGTTTGAATTAAATGGTTCGGCCCCATCAGGAAGAACCACATTTGACGGATCATCAGCTAAAGAGGAATCAGCTGTTACAGTGTGATTTGTGCCAGAAGTGTTAATCCATTTCACTGTACCGTTAACAGGTACAGTTACACTTTGCGGTTCGAACCTCAACTGGGTCATTTCTATAATGACAGGCGGATTGTCCATTTCTGATTCAGAACCATTTTGAGCAGCAGATCTGTTACAGCCTGCAAGTGTAATTGACACGATAAAAACAAGAGTTCCTGCATAATTCTTTAAATTCATAATTCCCCCAAATGCAGAATATCAAACCTAACAATTTTGTCATCATCGGCTCCCTGAATCCCTCTGCCATCCCTGTTGCTTGTACATATATAAAGTGACCCATTATGGTGTACGACATCACGGAGCCTTCCCAGGTGTGTCAGAAGAGCACCTTCTTCACCAGTGCCAAGATCAATCCGTCTAAGCTGATTACCTCTCAGACCAGTCACAAACAAAAGTTCATCGACTATTTCTATGCCTGAAGGGGCAAGTGTAAAATCAGTGTAACAACGGTAGGCCAATTCAGTCTCATCACAGGTAAGAGGCCAGAGATAATCCATTCCTTTCTCCACCCGATGGATCTCATCCCTGCGCACCGGACCATGACTCGAGACGTAAAGCGTATCTCTCCTCCACGCCAACCCCTGGGGGTTTCTCAGCCCAAGAGCATATACATAGTTGTCGAAAGGATTATCATCAGGGACCGATCCGTCTTTTTCTAATCGGAGGATTTTCCCGGCAAGGCTGAGAGTATCTCCTGATAAGTGTGGCTGGTCGGCATCTCCTGTTGTGGCATACAAGAGACCATCGGGGCCAAACCGTATTCTTCCACCATTGTGTATGGCTGCTCCGGGAATACTGTCAATAATAATGGTTTCCTCTTCAAGGGTGTCATTGAGAGTGAATCTGGATATGCGATTGAAAAAGGCCCCATTTTGGTAAGTATAGTAAATAAAGATATGATTATTCTGTTCAAAATCGGGGTCAACAGCAATCCCCAACAATCCCCCTTCTCCGATATGCGCCACCCCGATTTCACCCACAATTTTTATATCCCCTTCAGCGTGTATACTCACACTGCCAGGACGTTGTGTGAAAATCATCTCTCCGGAAGGTAAGAAGTCAATAGCCCAGGGGATTTCAAGATTTGTAACAACATAGTCACCTTCATTTTCAAGCCATATTTCCTGATTACAGGAATACAAAACAGTGGTCAGCACTAATACTGTAAAGGTGAATACGTTCACAACTCTGCATAATCTCATTTCATATCTCCATTTGTTTTGACAATAAAGACGGCAAAAACCGGTCCATGTTGAAGATTTACCATTTTGCAATGGTTTTACGCTGATAGAAGCAGTGCTTATATCAAAATAGGAACTCTTCTTATTAAAATTATGAATTAGTGGTTAGCTTAAGAAGCTCAAGATGCGCTTGCCTGCAACAGATTTATATTAAACAGTGATTGCCAAATTCAGGGCTATTTCAGCGTGTGGGGTTAACTATAAGACCACGCGCGCAAGCTCTCATATCCACCAACCCAAGCCAGCCCCGGAAAAAGCTTAACTCTGTTCCGGTCTGCTTTAAAATAATCGGGCGCAATGTGCCAAGTTATGCTGCTGCAAAACTATGAAAAATTGTAGTGTTTCCTGACCGGAGATAAGATTTCCCACTCACAGCTCACCCCCCGGGCAAATGTTACAAAATCCCCCTTACGAATCCTGAACTCCTCTTCACCGACTCGAACTACAACATCTCCTTCAAGAATAAGACACTGTTCTGTTTGATCATACTGCCAGGGAAAACGGGAGACTTCTTTTGTCCAAATTGGCCATTCACCTATGCCTCGGGATTCGATTTCCTGCTCACTGATCTTTTCAATGATAACTGGCGTCATTTGCTGCTCCTTTCATTTTTTTTTCAATATAATTTATATTTTCCCCAAACAGATAGATACGAGATTTGTGACATCATAAACAGTCATACACAATCCACAGGTAAAAAGGACGAATATACGACATTCAAAATCGTATACTTAGCAGGTTCTGAAAACCTGTCCAGAGCTTTAACTGCAAACTTCAGAATGAGTACACAATTTTTTCTTAGGAGCAACATGAAGTCAATTTCTCTGCATTTTACCCTATTATTAACAACTCTTCTTACCGTAGTTTGTTCCCTTAATGCCCATCAAACCGAAACAGAAAACTCCGTGGAAAAATTATCTAAAGGTAACACGTCCTTTGCTGTTGACCTTTATCACAAACTCCGCACAGCAGAAGGCAACATATTCTTTTCACCCTATTCCATATCATCTGTGATGGGAATGGTGTATGGTGGTTCTCACGGAAATACCGAAGAAGAGATAAGGAGAGTACTTAATTTCTCTCAGGATCAGAATTCTCTCCATGCCTCATTCAAAAAACTGAATAAAAAACTGATCCGCACAGCTTCAGAACAAGACCAGGTTCTTCGAATAGCAAACGGTTTGTGCCTTACAGGGGAAAATGAGTTGAGTGAAGATTTTAAGGATCTGTTGAAGAGATACTACGATGCAGAAGTCTTTGATGGAGATCTTGAAAAAATAAACAGTTGGGTAAACCATAAAACCGAGGGGAAAATCGAGCAGATTTTGGAATCCCTTAACCCCTATTCTGTTGCAGTTCTTCTTAATGCAATTTATTTCAACGGTACCTGGGATGAGGAATTTGACACAGACAAAACACACGATGCCCCCTTTTATGTTTCACCAGAAAGGCAAAGCAATGCATCTCTTATGTACAGAAAGGGACATTACAGATATCTCGGGTCTGACCGGTTCAAAGTTGTCTCAATCCCATACAAAGGTGAAGCTGTAAGTATGGTTGTGCTTCTCCCCACAGAGAAATACGGATTAGAAGAATTAGAAGAACAGTTTACACCTAAAACACTCAGTTTTATTCTTTCTGAGCTGGATTCACAGATCCCTCAAGAAATAGAACTGTATTTTCCCAAATTCGACCTCGAGACAGAATACAATCTAAAGAGCGTTTTTCAGAAGCTTGGGATCAGTGATGCTTTCAGATATGGGGAAGCTGATTTTTCCGGAATGGGATGGCCTAAAGGGGAACTTTGGATTTCACAGATCAAACATAATGCAGCAATCGATGTCAATGAAGAGGGGACCGAAGCTGCAGCTGCTACAGCTGTTGAGTTTAGAACCGTATCGATCAGAAATTACCCGCAATTCCGGGCTGATCATCCCTTTCTGTTTCTGATCCGGGATAATCAAACCGGTTCCATTCTTTTTATGGGCAGAGTTACAGATCCCGTCAGGTAACCCTGGAGTTGGGTGCGTTTTTTACGCAGCTTTTTCTTTTCCGCTCATACGGGGTTAACATCAGGATGAGCGGAACTCCCCCCCGCACCACCAGGTGATCACCTGAAGGTGCGGGCGCAGGCTTTTACATGAATTCATATTGATCTCTTATCCTGGCTGCGCTGACGATGCTTTTTTATATATTCTGCGGTCAAGATCTGTGATAAGGAATCTTTGTGAATTATCCGGTACAGATTCATGAGAGCCAACCACAAGATACCCACCGGGATTAAGCTTATTTACGATTCGGGATGTGATTTCCCTTTGAAAATTCTCATTGAAATAAGTAAACACCAGATTTCTGCACAGTATTAAATCAAATTTTCCGTTGGGCAGCTCCTGCCTGATATCCTGAGAGCAGAACTCAACATTTTCGATGACTGTTCTGTTTATATAGTACTCCTCAACCCTTGAGGATTTGGTGAAATAATGTTCCCTGAACTGATCGGGTAGCTCTTTAAGCTCACTCGATTTAAACCGTCCCTCCTTTGCCCGTTTAATCTGGCGGGGATCTATATCGGTAGCTACTATTTTCAACTCCGGGGTGTTAGTGCCCAAAGCTTTACGGCATTGATCATAGATCATCCATACTGTGTAAGGTTCCTGTCCGGCAGCACACCCCGCAGACCAAATGTCAATCCTTGGATTACCTTGACTATGGGATCTTTTAATAAATTCCGGAAATATATAATCTGAAAGAGATTCAAATATTTTCCAGTCCCGAAAAAAGCGGGTTATTGTAATTCTCAAAACAGAATCCAACATTCTCACCTCTTCGGGATTAGTCTGAATATATCTAAGGTAATGGTTGAAATTGTTTAACCCTAATTCTTCTATTCTTCTGCTAATCCTTTTACAAACCCGTTTACGAACCTTTCTGTACCCCTCATATCTCATGTTCATTTTAGGGAGCATTTCCTTGAGAAAAACAGTACATTCACTTTTATTCCCATTTTGCATACCTTAGTCTCACTCTTTTGTAGTTTTCAGATGCTCATGGAAAATTCTGAGCAGTAACGCTCAGACTTTCTTTTCAAAAGAATTACACAATCTATACCACTAATCAGCATCTGGTCGGAATACTAATTGCTCAATCTGGTTTAATCTCCCCAAAAACCCATTAATCCTTTATTTGGTTTCTCAGGAAAAGGAGTTCACAATGCCAGAGGTACCATCAACAAAACTTCCCGAAAGTACAATAGCTCTCCTGCTCAACGGCTACGATTATATATCCCGAACATGCGATAGCCTCAAAACAGATATTTTCCAGACAAGACTCCTGATGGAAAAGTTCTATTGCATACGGGGCGAAGATGCAGCGCAGCTCTTTTACGACAATGAAAGATTTCAACGCAAAGGTGTTATGCCCAAAAGGGTCCAAAATACACTTCTTGGCAGAAAAGGAGTTCAAAGCCTGGATGGAAATGCTCACAGATGGCGAAAAGAGATGTTTATGTCCCTGATGAGCCCTAAGAGGATTCAGGACCTTACAACTTTAGCTGAAAAACACTGGCGAGCTTATGCAAAGAAATGGGAACGGATGGAAAAGGTAACTCTCTTTTACGAAGCGGAAGAGATAATCTGCCGCGCGGTATGCGACTGGTCAGGTGTGGACCTAAAGGAATCGCAAGTAAATAAACGCACTAAAGATTTCAGTGCTATGATTGATGCTTCCGGGGGCGCGGGCCCAAGATTCTGGCGTGGAAGATTTGGAAGAGTACGAACAGAAAAGTGGATGCAAGAATTGATCAAAAATACGAGAAAAGGATCTATCTCCCCCCCTGCAGAGAGTGCACTACATCAGATATCCAATTTTCATGATATCAATGGTGAGCTTCTGCCTTCGCATATAGCTGCTGTCGAATTAATGAATATCATAAGACCCACGATTGCAGTAGCCAGATTTATCACCTTTGCTGCAGTGGCAATAAAAGAATACCCGCAAACATCAAAAAAACTCAGAAAAGATGATAAATACGTAGAATATTTTGTACAGGAAGTTAGAAGGTTTTATCCGTTCTTTCCATTTATTGCTGCAAGAGTGCGCAAGGAGTTCAAATGGAACGGCTACATTTTCCCCAGAGGCAGAAAAGTAATGCTCGATCTTTACGGTACAGACCGAGATCCAAAAATATGGGAATCACCGGAACACTTTATGCCTGAGAGATTTAAAACCTGGAACAAGAGCGCTTATAATTTTATACCTCAGGGAGGTGGAAATTATTCAGAACACCATAGATGTCCAGGAGAGTGGATCACTATAGAATTGATGAAGAGTGCGGTTAGATTTCTCACCAGATCCCTTGAATACAGAGTACCTCCGCAAAATCTCAATATCTCACATCTGAGGATACCTGCAATACCTAAAAGTAGATTTGTGATGAGTTGTGTTAAATTGCTGGATTAGGATACAAATCTTACATAAACCACAGACGAAGCACGGGTGTTGCCTGAACACCAGTGCTTCTATTACGGTCTAATTTAAATAGGAAGGACTGATGTTCTTCTTTTTCAATCCAAGCGAATTATACACAACATTCAAAGAACTCATCGACATTGCCGCAACACCGATCATGGGATGAAGAAGCCCCAGCATTGCTATAGGAATAGCGACAGAGTTATAAAGCCAGGCATAAAAAAAGTTCTGCTTTATCTTTCTGAACGTTTCATTGGAAAGTTTGATTGCAGAGATAATAGAGCCAAGCTCCCCCCTGACCAAAGTTACGTCTGCCGCTTCAATGGCGATATCAGTCCCGGTTCCAATGGCGATACCAACATTAGCCTGTTTCAAAGCCGGAGCATCGTTTATACCATCTCCAACCATTGCTACCATACCAAACTCCTTTTGAAGCCTCTGGATCTCATCCACTTTCCCTTCAGGCAAAACCCCGGCTATAACGTGGCTGATTCCCACTTTTCTGGCGATGGCAGATGCTGTTCTTTCATTATCCCCTGTTATCATGGCAGTGCGAATACCCATCCGCTCAAGCTCCCCGATTGAGTTCACCGACTCCTCTTTTATTGTATCAGCCACAGCGATTATACCGAAGACCTCTCCCTCGACAGCAATAATCATTGCAGTTTTGGCCTGATCCTCCAATTCCTGCAACTCTTTATTCAGATAAGCGCAATTCACCCCATTATCATCCATCAATTTTGAGTTTCCTACCAGAACGTTTCTGCCATTCACTATCCCCTCGACGCCCTTACCGGAAACGGATCTGAATTCCTTCACCTCTCCGGGATGTAGTTTTCTCTCCCTGGCAGCTTCTGTAATAGCGAATGAAAGTGGATGTTCAGAGCCATGCTCCACACTTGCGGCATAATAGAGAATCTCCTCTGAAGTTTTATTTTCAGATACAACATCCGTCAATTCTGGTTTGCCTTTGGTGATAGTTCCCGTTTTATCGAATGCAATGCATTTGATGCCCCGCAAGGTCTGTACAGCTTCTCCATTTCTGATTAATATTCCCCTTTCTGCTCCCATTCCACTTCCAACCATCAGTGCAGTAGGAGTACCGAGTCCAAGAGCACACGGGCAGGCAATTACAAGCACAGCAGTAGCTGTAATGAAGGAGAGTGTCCAAACAGATAAATCCGGATTCACCCAAGGTAGAAACTGAGCGCCCCATTCGATTATTGCCAAATGAAAGCCGGGAAAAATGTTGAACGAAATGAACGTAAGGGCTGTCAGTGCAAGTATCGCAGGGACAAAATACCCGGTGACCCTGTCAGCAAACTCCTGGATCGGAACTTTGGATCCCTGGCACTGTTCAACCATTTTTATCACCTGTGAAAGGAATGTGTCACTTCCCACCTTTGACACCTTCACTTTTAACAAGCCCTGTTTGTTGATGGTAGCACCGATTACCTCATCCCCTTTTCCTCTTTTAACCGGCATAGATTCTCCGGTCGCCATTGATTCATCAATTAAAGATGAGCCATCAGTGACTATGCCGTCAGTAGGGATTTTTTCTCCCGGCCGAACTATCATCACCTGACCGACTCTCAATTCGGCGACCGGAACCTCCTGCTCCACCCCATCATCAATAACTCTGGCCGTCTTGGCACCCATCTGCACCAACTTTCTTATCGCATGTGAAGCTTTTCCTTTTGCTCTCGTTTCTAGGTATTTGCCTATGAGATGAAAAGTCATTATGGTGGTGGCCATTTCTATAAAGGTCTGAACTGGAAAGAAAAAACCAAGCAGTCCAAGAAGATATGGTGGTGCCGATCCCATTGAGACAAGTACATCCATGTTCGGACGTTTTTTGATTATTGCTCCCAATGCTGCCTTATGTACATGAATTCCATTCAAAAAAATAACAGGAAATCCTATGACCGCTGTAAAAAGCAGATACCCGGGTATCCTTCCCACAAACATGTGTACCATCATCAGACTCATCATGACCGAAGAGAGAATCGCTGAAATCACCATCCTATTCTTCGCAACCAAAACCCCGGAGTCTTGGCGTTCTTCCTGCTGTGTGGTTTCCTCAACCCTGTAGCCGGCTTTTTTTACGATCTTCTGAAGGTGGGCGACTCCGATAATATCTGGCTGATATACAATTAAGGCGGTTTCTGCAGCGAAATTAACTGTTGCACTGTCTACACCATCCGTTTCACTTAACATTTTTTCCAGATTAGCAGCGCAACTGCTGCAGCTCATGCCTGCGATCTTTAGAGATATAGTGTTCTCTGTGCTTTCAGTTTGATTTTTCGCTCCGTAACCGCTCTTTTCTACCTCTTTTATAATTTCTGCAATGTTCACCATTTCCGGATTGAATTTTAGGTATGCCTTCTGTGATGCGAAATTCACATTTGCCCGTTTTACACCGTTTAGTTCGGTGAGCGCTTTTTCAAGGTTTAGAGCACAACTCGCACATGACATCCCTTCAATGCTCAAACTTATCTCTTCGCTAACTTCAGTATTTCTGACTTTTTGCTCCATATACCACCCCCGTCTTCTAAATCCGCAACACCTCATCGTGCCATTCTGCGTATGGTTTTCATCAGCTGATCAATTACCTCTGTATCCCCTTCACGGATTTGCTCCACAACGCAACTTTTGATATGATACTCGATAAGTAATCCACTCACACCACTCAGAGCCGATTGAATAGAGGCCAGCTGATTTAAAACATCGTCACAGTATGTATCTGTTTCGATCATTCTTTTAGCTCCACGAATCTGCCCTTCAATTCTGTTTAACCTGGAGGTCAGATTTTTTTTGGATAAATCAGAATGGTGAGCTTTTCTATCCTGAAATTTATCCTCTTTTTTACCAGGACTCATTTTACCACCTCGCTTGGTTTACCAGATATTTATACCATACCCCCCTACCCTATATATACGATTATACAGCCAGATTTGTCAAATCTCTCTGCATTTTTTCAATTTAAATTATCAGATTAGGCTTCTGAAGCCGGGAACACAACAAAAAAGGGGATTGTATTATTTGCCGGGCCGGAGACATTTACTTCTAATATAATCCTCCATCAGTTCGAGAATGGGGATATTGGTTTTTTCTGAAAGCTCTGCCAATGATCTGTATTCAGGTTTACTGAATTGGTAGTCTCCGATAGTGCAGATTTTCTCCTCAACGACATTGTCCCCAAGAGATGCTTTAGAACTCCCCCTCTCTGCGCACACTCTTTTGACAAGCTGATATCTTACTCCCAATGTTCTTGTGTTTACCATTAAATACCGGACAAGAGCTTCACGCTCCTTAGGTCTGCACAGAAATGAGAGTCTGTAACCGGGTCTGCCCTTTTTCATATGTAGCGGAATCCATACAAGATCAAGTACCCCCATCTCCCTTAGGCTGGCACCAACATGTCCCATAATCTCACCACTGATATGGTCCATATCAGTAACCACCTCACATACCACATCAACAGCCTCTCCCGATTTATCCTCTCTCCCCACCATGAAACATCTGATTATATTGGGAATATTATCAAACACCTTATCACCACAGCCATACCCCCTGGCTTCAATTATCCCATCAATCCCCCCCAATGCCTGAGTCCCTAATGCTGTAAGCAAACCTGCTCCTGTGGGGGTAAGTATTTCAGCTGGAATATCCAAGGTCCGAACTGCGTGTCCCAAAATCATTTCTGCAGTAGCAGGAACTGGAACAGGCATAATTCCGTGCTCGGTATGTACAGATCCATATCCAACAGTAAACTGGGAAAAATGTATATCAGAGACTCCAAGGTATTCAAGGCAGAGGTTAACACCAAGGATATCTATTATGGTATCAACTGCTCCTATCTCATGAAAGTGCACCTTTTCCTTTTCCACACCATGTACTCTGGCTTCAGCTTCGGCTATTTTTTCCAGTACCTTTGCACACCTCTGTACAGTGTCTATGTGATACCCGCCGTTTTGGATAATGTCCATGATCTGATGAATATGGCGGTATACATTTTGTTTTTCCCAGGCGAGTTTGAGGTGTGAAGCCATTATCCCCTGCCGCTTTACTCTTTCTACATCAATCCGTATTCCCAAACTTCCGATTCTGTTGAAATTCTCCTGGAGGTATTCTACAGGAACACCAATATCAATCAAGGCTGCCAGTATCATATCCCCGCTGGCTCCGCAAGCCAAATCAAAATAAAGAGACTTTTTCATAAATTTTACCTGTTTTAGATCGGAATAATAATGTAAATTTTAGCATATAAACTAAAACCTGCTCGATTAGAAGATGACAAGAAAAAAAAATCAAACATTCCCAACACTTTCCGGCAGAGTTGTAGAAGAGCAGAAGAACTTCTACCTTGTAGATACTTCAGAAGGCACAGTGCGCTGCAGTATCCGCGGAATACTCAAAAAGAAGAAGATAAGAGTCTGCACAGGAGATCTGGTAACCATAGAAGTGATTAATCCAGATATTCCCGAAGGAGTTATAAAAGAGGTCAGAAAACGCCTCAACCATCTTCCCCGGCCACCGCTGGCAAATATTGAACAGATATTTTTTATCAACAGTTTTAAAATGCCCTCACTTGACCTTGAGACCATAGATCGTTTTCTCTTTTCTGCATCTGTATACGGAATAGATTCAGTACTGGTATTCAATAAATCAGACCTTATGAGTGATGAAGAGATGAGGGGTCTTGAAAAGATCTGTCGGTTCTACGATTCAGCGGGTTACAGAACGCTCTATACATCCGCTAAAACCCGAAGGGGAATAGAAGAGCTCACTGCCCTGTGCCATAACAGTTTATCCGCCTTTGCAGGGCTTTCCGGCGTTGGTAAATCATCACTGATGTCCATACTTGTACCAGAGCGGACATTCAGAACCGGAGAGGTATCCGGAAACCGCGGAAGAGGTACGCACACAACTACACATATCTCACTTGTACCGATAACAATTGGAGGCTACATTGCGGACACTCCGGGCATATCCTTCGTTAATATCCCCCGGGTAGATGAGAATGAGACCCCGTTTTTCTTCCCAGAACTCGAATCAAGAGTAGGCAGCTGCAGGTTTAATGACTGCAAACACGATGAAGAGCCGGGGTGTTATATCCGTGAGCTGGTTGAAAAGGGGGAAATAGCAAGCTGGCGACACAAGCATTACCTCAAGATAAGAAACGAAATGGAACAGCTGAACAAAAAACGGTTCAATTGAGTGGTCTTTTCAATATCCACTCCCGATTTCAAAAGCTGCCGGGGGCTTGTCAGCCTGAGAGATTTGCGCCCGTAACAACTCTAAACTTGTCAAGTCACTGAGATTTCGTTTACTTAAAGCCTTGTTTTCAAAATACTCCAGAGCCCAATTTAAAACATCCTCTTCAATATAGTAATCTGGTTTTATCCCCAAAGAGTTGTCGTAATCTTCCCCAGTAACAGGAATAAACCTCATTCTGGTAACCATGGCGATACTGGTGTCTGGGCCAAACAGGAGAGCCTGCCCTCTGGCTTTACCATAGGTTGGTATCCCCATTGAGACCGATTCTACTTCAGCATTCTTTAAAGCTAAAATAAGAAGTTCAGATGCACTGGCTGTAACAGTATCTTGTAGAATACACACTCTCTTTGGTAGGTTTCCCCCCTGAGATGTTGTTTTCCATTCGTATTCAAAAGTGGTAAATTCATTGTGCTTTTCAACATAATCTCTCTCCATGCGTTTAGCAATGATTGTCCCGGAGGGGACCAGTTCAGAAATAATCTTTTCACACTGAGACAGCTCCCCTCCCCTGTTACCGCGCAAATCCAAGATAAGGTTTTCTGCCCACGACACCTCTTCTAAAGCCTTTCTGAATTCAGCAGCAGACCCACCTTTCTCAATTGTATTTGAATAGAAGGCGGTAAGGAGTATATAAGCAGTGTTTTCAGTAAGAGAGTCTACGAATACCGATGGACTAAGATAGGAAGCCATAACCACACTCAGTGTTAATAGCTCGACTTCGCGTTTGACAGTCAACACAACCGACTCACCTTTTTTCCCCCTCATGCGTTTGTTTACCTCTTCGAGACTGTAGTTTTCAATGCAAGAACCATTGATACTCACAATCGTATCCTTTTTTTTTAACCCGGCCATGTGCGCCGGCGAATTTTTGAATACCTCTCTGATAATGAAACCGGTTTCCACCGAATCAATCAAAACACCTACGCCTGCAGTTTCTGTTGAAAGCTGCCTGAGAAGAATTCTTGCATAAAAGGGTGGATAATAATGGGTGAAAGGCTCGTTAATGCTTGCAAAGAGTTCAGTGGGGTTCTGGTATGCATAGAAGTTATCAGGCAGTTTTTCCCTAAAGAGAAATAACCCATGCAAAGCATAAACAGAGAAGAGGTATTGTTCTGAATGCCTTTTTTTTTCAAGCCCTAAGTCCAAGTCCACACATTGAAACACAGCGGCAAAGCAGCTTAGGATAAGCAGAGCCGAGAATATATAGTTTTTTTTCATGATTGGTATCCTTGTGTTTGTAGCAATATACATGGGGACGGAGTTGTTTTGCAGATTAAAAGAAATTGTCGGGTAGATCTGTAGTCTACCCATCACCACCTGCGCTGTATTCACAATCGTTCTAATTATTCAGCTTTGGTGATATTCCAAGACGTGATTAAGAGATTCCGTGCAATATTTAGCATATATTGAAAAGACGAGAATAGTGGGGACGGAGTTGTTTATCCAATAAATTCATTAAAAAGAAGATTTCTGTAAAAACACCCTATTCTCTGAAAGGTAGAATTCTTAATTGAAATTTCAGGGGGAAAATAAAGCCATTCAAAAATTAACCGAACCTATTTAAGATCTATGGTATAATTTTCATTAACCTGGTTACGGAGCTTGCATTGATCATCAAGAATTCTGCAGTTTTAACAACCGTGTAACCATATTTTTCTACTGCATCTCTGCAAAACTGTGCGCGGGTTTCTGAAATCACACACTTTTTACCTTTTTTCATAATGATTTCTGGCGGGATCTGCTTCTTTTGGCAGATTGATTTTAGAAGGTCTGGCAATTCAGGGCGATTT